>JABFSF010000111.1 GCA_013140755.1 Methylotenera sp.
CGATTACACAACGTTTTTTTGAGTCTTTACCAAGCGATTGCACCTCGCTTACCTTTTGTGACCCGTGCTGTGGCGCGGGTAATTTTTTGGTCGCCGCACTTAAAAAAGGATTTAAACCTGAAAATATCTACGGTTTTGACATAGACCCCATTGCAATCAAAATAGCAGAAAAAAGAATACTTGATGCCTCTGGCTATCAAACCCCCAATATTCATCAACAAGACTTTTTGGGCATACATGTTCCTCACATAGAAAAATTTGATGTTATTTTTACCAATCCACCTTGGGGGAAAAAACTTGAAAAGTCACATAAAAACAATCTAAGTGCCGTACTTAATGTAGGCATGAGCCAAGATACCAGCGCACTCTTTTTCTTTCAATGCTTAAACCACTTAAGAAAAGACGGCGTACTTGGATTATTGCTTCAAGAGGCATTTTTTAATATTGCCACTTTTGAAGATGCACGTAAAAAAGCTTTGTCACTCAAATTGCTATCGCTGATTGATTTTGGCAAACCCTTTAAGGGCTTAATCACCAAAGCCAAAGGCATTATCTTAAAAAACTCTGAAAATGCTGATTTGTCCAACAAAGTGACCGTTGAAATTGGTAATTCACAGCACGTTAGAACTCAAGCCTCTTTTCTAGATAATCCTAAGTCTATCTTGGATTTTATGGGCAACCAAGAGAGTGCGGAAGTTATTAACCATTTATTTAATACCGAACATATTAAATTAGCAGGGAACGCTAAATTTGGCTTAGGGATTGTTACTGGCAACAACGAAAAACATTGTGTTCAATATCCTAAAGATGGCTATATTCCTGTTTACAAAGGCTTTGAAATATTTAAAGACAAAGTTGCCGTAGCAAGCAGTTATATACACAATGATTTTTCAAAATTTCAGCAGGTAGCACCAATAAACTTGTATTTAGCCCAAGAAAAATTGATTTATCGTTTCATTTCTTCAGATTTAGTATTTTATTATGATACTGCACAACGCTTTATACTTAACAGTGCCAATATGCTGGTTTTAAATGATAAGCTTCCAATTTCCACTGAAAATTTAGGTCATCTGCTCAATAGCAAAGTACTTAATTGGCTATTTAAAAGCCTGTTTGATACGCACAAAATACTCAAAGCCGATATTGAAGCATTGCCCATTCATTTTCGTTACTTTGAAAAACATACCATTTTTTCAGAAAATGACTACTTAAATTACCTCGGCATAGAAGAAACACATGGAACTTATCGAGTTAAAAAATAAAATTTGCGAAAGCTTCACAGGAACCACTGATGAATTAAATCACGTGTTAACTCTTGTGAGCCAAGACCGTTCTGTTTTTCCATTTAACGAATACGAACACTTGATTTTAAGTCTAATTGCACTAGGCGGGCTTACCTATAATCAATATTTAGAAATACGCACAGAGTACATCAGCGAAAACCCCTATTTATGGATATTCGAAATCTCCGCCCCCACCACCTTTGGCAAGTTTGCACAAACTTATGCACAAGGAAAATCTCCAGCCTTAAAAATCCCCTCAAAGAAAATCGACGCCAACTTTTCAAACGAATATGACTTGTGGTTAGATGGTATTAAAATTGAGGTAAAAGCATCACGCGCGGTCAATGCTGAAAGCACTGACCCACTTTACGTTAAAGCACTATCACGAAATACCAAACAACCATTCTTAATGAATTTTCAACAACTTAAACCACAATGTTGTAATGTGTTTATTTGGGTAGCAGTGTTTAGAGATGAAATAGTGGTGTGGGTGATGAGCGCATCGGAAGTGCTAGGTAACCCTCTATTTTCAAAAGGACAACATCGAGGAAATAGTGGCAATGAAGGGCAGTTGCACATCACGCATGATAATATTCATACGTTAAACCAATATGAATTAAAAGATGCCAATATTGAGCAAACAATTAGAGAAGCCGCCAAGCGTAATGTACACAAGTAATGGCTTCAAGTATAAATTAGGAAAATATAGTCAATGAAAATATTAGTTATCGGTAGCGGTGGGCGCGAACACGCACTCGCTTGGAAAATTGCTCAAAACAAAGAAGTCAGCCGTGTTTATGTAGCACCTGGTAATGCGGGCACTGCCACTAACCCTGATATGCTCAATGTGCCTATTTCCAGCGTGCCAGATTTACTTGAATTTGCGCAAAAAGAGCAAATTCATTTAACGATTGTAGGCCCTGAAGCACCGCTTTCGCAAGGCGTGGTGGATGCGTTTCGTGCAGCTGGCTTAAAGATTTTTGGCCCAACCAAAACCGCAGCGCAATTGGAATCCTCAAAAGATTTTGCCAAAGCCTTTATGGTACGCCACAACATTCCTACAGCGGCTTATGCAACTTTTACTGATGCTAAATTGGCTCACGATTATGTGAAGCAACAAGGTGCACCTATCGTCATTAAAGCTGACGGTTTAGCGGCGGGCAAAGGTGTTGTTGTGGCGATGACTGAAACAGAAGCACACGATGCTATTGATGCAATGCTCTCAGACAATAAGCTGGGTGACGCAGGCGCGCGCGTGGTGATTGAAGAATTTTTAACGGGTGAAGAAGCGAGCTTTATTGTCATGGTAGATGGCAAAAACATACTGCCACTCGCCACGAGCCAAGATCACAAACGCTTACTAGACAAAGATTTAGGTCCAAACACTGGCGGCATGGGCGCGTATTCCCCTGCCCCTGTTGTAACACCAGAAATTCATGCCAGAGCTTTGCGTGAAGTGATTCGCCCAACGGTTGAAGGCATGGCGAAAGATGGTATTCCTTACACAGGCTTTTTGTATGCTGGCTTGATGATCTCCCCAAATGGCAGCGTTAAAACGCTAGAGTTTAACTGCCGTATGGGGGACCCTGAAACACAACCGATTATGATGCGCTTAAAAACTGACTTTGTGACGCTTGCCGAACACGCCGTGAATGGCACGTTAAATCAGGCAGAAGCCGAATGGGATAGACGCACCGCACTAGGTGTTGTAATGGCATCTGCTAATTATCCTGATACCCCAAAATTAGGCGATGAAATTACTGGCTTACCGAAACATTTAGAAGATGCACATGTTTTTCATGCTGGCACAACATTAAAAGATGGCAAAGTAGTGACGAGTGGTGGGCGAGTTCTATGCGTTACCGCACTTGGTGAAACGGTGAAATTTGCACAACAACAGACATATCGCATTATTGAAGGCATTAAGTTTGATGGTGCACAATACCGTACTGATATTGGCTACAGAGCCATTAAAAGTTAATACTGATTAACGATTACTACGGTCTATCGTTAAGTTTTTCTTATCAATAAATGCGCTCAAACCTACATAGGTGGCTAAATCAGGGTGGTTTAATTGCCTATGCCACCGAGTCATGCTTTGGTTTAGGTTGCGACCCACGCAATGCAAAAGCCATACAAAAATTACTCCAACTCAAACAGCGCGATGCCGCAAAAGGGCTGATTTTAATTGGCCATAATGCAAAGCAACTTGCACCATTTATTGCCCCTTTAACACCACAGCTCAGCCACAAAATGCGCCAAGCATGGCCTGCGGCACATACTTGGCTAGTGCCAGCCAGTCCAAGATGCCCACCAGCACTTACAGGTGGGCGTAATACTATTGCCGTTCGTGTACCAGCCTTACAATCTACCCGCAATTTATGCCAACTTGCAGGCATGGCTTTAATCTCAACCAGTGCCAATATCAGTGGGCAAAAATCCATTAAAACATACATCGCCTGTGTACGCCAATTTTCTGGCAAGGTGCGCGTGATTCACGGTAAAATTGGGCATTGGCGCAGACCATCGCGCATACAAGATTTATTGACTAATCAAATCATTCGTAAATGAGAAAGTTCTAAATGATTGACCGCACCTCTGTTTTTGAATACCTGCAAGGCTTACAAGCACGCATTGTGGAAGCCGTTGAGCTAGTGGATGGTAAAACCTTTTTACAAGATAGTTGGCAACGCCCAGAAGGCGGTGGTGGTAACTCGTGCTTACTAGAAGATGGCAATGTATTTGAGCGTGCTGGCATCGGCTTTTCTCATGTGTTGGGTACAAAACTACCACCAGCTGCGAGTGTAGCGCACCCTGAGGCAGCAGGTCGTCCTTGGGAGGCAATGGGCGTGTCTTTAGTATTTCACCCTCGCAACCCATATATTCCGACTGTTCACATGAATGTGCGCTTTTTTGTGGCTAAAGCGCAAAACGATGCTGAGCAAGATATTTGGTGGTTTGGTGGCGGTATGGACTTAACGCCCTACTACGGATTTGCTGAAGATGCTGAACATTTTCACCGTACCAATAAAATGGCTTTAGATGCCTTTGATATTAGCTATTACCCAAAATTTAAAAAAGAATGTGACGATTATTTTTACCTGAAACATCGCAAAGAGCCACGTGGTATTGGTGGTATTTTTTATGATGATTTTAACGAATTAGGCTTTGAGCGCACCTTTGACTTTCACCGTGCTGTGGGTGATGCATTTTTACAAGCCTACTTACCGATTGTGCAACGCCGTAAAGATACCCCTTATGGCGAACGCGAGCGTGATTTTCAAGCTTACCGCCGTGGACGTTACGTAGAGTTTAACTTAATTTATGACCGTGGCACCATTTTTGGTTTACAGTCAAATGGTCGTACTGAATCTATTTTGCTCTCCATGCCACCGATTGTGAAATGGCGTTATGATTGGAAACCAGAAGCAGGAAGCGCAGAAGCTACGCTTTATACTGACTTTTTAGTTGAAAAAAATTGGTTAGTTAAAGCATGACCATAACGCCAGAAAGCCGCGATTTTGCTCAAGATTTACTCCATTTTATTGACGCGAGCCCAAGCCCTTGGCATGTAGTAAACACTTCCGTGCAACGCTTATCTGCACAAGGTTTCAAACCACTCAAAGAAACTGATACATGGCAATTACATGCTGGTGAACGCTACTTTGTCTCGCGTGGAGGTGCCTCAATAATTGCTTTTACCGTTGGGAAGCTATGCCTACTTGAAACAGGCTTTCGCATAGTGGGCGCACATACCGACTCCCCAGGCTTAAGACTTAAACCACAAGCAGCTTTTGATGGTGATGGCTTAGTGCGTATAGGCGTAGAAGTCTATGGCGGCCCAATTTTAGCCACCTTCGCAGACCGTGATTTAAGCATTGCAGGACGTGTAATAGTGCGCACATCTGATGGCTTTGAAACCAAGCTCATTAAATTTGATGATGCGCTCATGCGCTTGCCTAATCTTGCGATTCACATGAACCGCGAAGTCAACGATAAAGGCTTAAGACTCGACAAACAAAAAGAGTTGCCACTAATTTTTGGAGAGTCTGAAGCTGGTTTTGAGGCGGAGCAGCAGTTTTTAGCACACATCGCCAAAGCACTTAAAGTAGAAGTACACCATATTTTAAGTTTTGAGCTTAACGTATTTGATACACAAAAAGGCACGTTTTGGGGCGCAAATCAAGAATTTATTACTGATAGCCAACTGGATAATTTGGCCTCATGCCATGCAGCACTCACTGCTTTACTTGCCACAGAAAATTCAACTACCACCAATGTTTGCGCCTTCTTTGACCACGAAGAAGTCGGTAGCGAAAGTGCAAGTGGTGCTAGCGGTAGTTTTTTGAATGATATTATTCTGCGTATTGCAAACTGCATGGACTTGAATGAAGAAGACAAACAACGTGCGCTCGCACAAAGTTTTTTTATCAGTGCGGATATGGCACATGCCTATCACCCCAATCATCCAAGTGCTTATGAGCCTTGTCACCACGCGCTGGTAAACAAAGGTGTGGTCATTAAAAGTAACGCTAATCAGCGTTATAGCACCAATGCCGAAACCGCCGCGCACTTTATTACACTGTGTGAACGCGCAGGTGTACCCTACCAACAATACGCACACCGCACCGATTTAGGCTGCGGCAGCACTATTGGCCCAATCGTAGCGGCTAGCTTAGGTATTGCGAGTGTAGATGTAGGCTCACCCATGTGGGCAATGCACAGCATTAGAGAAAGTGCGGGCGTGCTTGATCACCACTACATGGCAAGAGTTATCACAACATTTTTTAACACTTAAGCCTCAACCATCATTATGCATTTAATGTAGCTTGACGTGTGCTTCCGTTCTTCGGGTAATCATGCGAGCTAACGTTTGCAATGCCATACTCCAAAAGCCGTGCAGTGCCATTAGGTGCAATTTATATAGGGATTGATACATAATCCGCGCAATTAAGCCTTCAATAAACAAACTGCCGCCCGACAGTGCACCCATCAAATTACCTACGGTTGTATAGCTTCCTAAATTGACTAAAGAACCATAATCACGGTAGGAAAACTCTGGTAAATCATTTTTACCTGCAACACGCTTTTTAATTGTTTTAAACAGCATATTGGCTTGTTGATGTGCCGCTTGCGCACGCGGAGGAACGCTTGCACCATCGTGACCAACCCAAGGACATGACGCACAATCCCCAAATGCAAAAATATTGTCATCTAAAGTTGTTTGCAAAGTACGATGCACCAGCAACTGATTGATGCGATTTGTCTCTAAACCATCAATATTCGCCAAAAAATCTGGGGCTTTAATTCCCGCAGCCCATACCACAAGTTCGGATGGAATAAAGCGACCACTGTGCGTTTGCACACCCTTATCAGTCACTTCTGTCACGCGCTCACCCGTGTATAAATGCACACGTAGTTTTCTTAACTCTAAATCTACCAAGTTTGAGAGTTTAGGGGGTAGTGCTGGTAAAACACGCTCACTTGCCTCAATCAGTGAAATTCGCACATCCCGATCTGGGTTAATTTTATCTAACCCATAAGCGGCCAACTCGCGCGTCGTATTGTGCAGTTCAGCAGAAAGTTCCACCCCTGTTGCACCCGCGCCAACAATCACCACTTCTAGCTGCCCAGCCCTCACCGCTTCTGCTTGTGTTTGTGCCCGCAATAATGCGTTATGCAACCGCCGATGAAATTTTTCAGCCTGATCTTGTGTGTCTAATGCAATAGAATGCTCACGTGCGCCCTTTACACCAAAATCATTGGTGGTGCTTCCCACGGCAATAATCAAGGTGTCGTAATTAAACGTGCGGCGCGGAATCACTTCTACACCATCCTCGTCATAGTTTGGCGCAATAGAAATTTCACGCTGAGCACGATTTAAGCTATCCATGCGACCGAGCCTAAATTTAAAATGATGCCAATGTGCTTGAGCCAAATAGACTAATTCGTGCTTTTCAGGGTTCATACTGCCTGCTGCAATTTCATGTAGCAAAGGCTTCCAAACATGGGTTTTAGACTGATCAATTAAGGTAATCAAGGCGTTGCCTTGCCGACCTAATGAATCACCCAATTTAGTAGCTAGTTCCAAGCCGCCCGCGCCACCACCAACAATGACTACGTGATGTAAGTCTCGATGTTTTTTGCCCTGCATAGAAACTCCTAACTTTTACATAAGCTGCATTGTAAAATAAAAAAGCGCACTTACCTGTAAAAGTAAGCGCGCTTTTTATTGAGAAGCAACTACTCGTTACCAGTAATGGTAGAGTTACTGCGAATAAACGCCTGTACTTTTAACACATCATCTGGACGCAATCCTTCAGTAGGGGTATCTGGCTGCATTAAACCTAAGCCTTTAGCCCCCATACCGCCATTAGTACCATGCCAAATGGTTTCAAACATACCCTTATTGGTAGCATTTTTTGCATATTTAAAGCTGGGACCTATTAAACCTGGTGCCACTGCACCCTCGGCGTGACCACCATGACAAGCTACGCATGAATACAAGTTAAAGACTTTTTTACCGCCTTTAATGGCTTCTTCGTTACCAATATACGGGTTTTTACCTGTAGTAATAAATTCTTTGGCAGCTGGGGTATCAAACAAAGCCGCATCAATTTTTAATGGCGAGCCATCTTGAGTTGTCACTAAGTCAATCATTTTAATATCGCTTGCAGCTGCGCCAGCAGATGCCGCTTTATCCCCTGAGCTTTGCCCACACGCAACCAATGCTAGCATTGCACCTAAAAGCACATAATTCTTCATTCTAAATTCTTTCACAAAATGTTAGTAAAGTGTTACAAGTAATGATTTTACAACAAATCAATAAAAAAGCGGTCATAAAAATGACCGCTTTTTTATTACTACTCAATTGTAATTTAGTACAACGCTAAATTATTCGTTACCCGTGATTTTTGAATTACTACGAATAAACGCAATCACTTTCAAAACATCATCAGGCTTTAAACCTTCAGTTGGATCATCTGGCAACATTAAACCTAAGCCTTTAGCCCCCATACCGCCATTAGTACCGTGCCAAATGGTTTCAAACATGCCTTTGTTTGTTGCGTTTTTTGCATATTTAAAGCCAGGACCAATTAAGCCTGGTGCGACTGCACCCTCGGCGTGACCTCCATGACAAGCCACGCATGAATACAGATTAAACTTTTTTTTACCGCCTTTAATGCCATCTTCATTGCCAATATATGGGTTTTTACCTGTCGCTAAAAACTCTTTTGCTGCTGGCGTGTCGAACAACTCTGGTTTAATATTTAACGGTGAACCGTCTTGTGTCGCTACGAGTGTTATATCTGCGTACGCATTTACTGAAACTAAACTCGCCAATGTCAACACAGAAACAAATAATGCTGACGCTAAAGTTTTATTACCTGACATGTTATCTCCTAAATTTTTATTCACATAAAATGCGTTACGTTTTGCTCGTGTCCTAAGCTTGTTGCGCAACGTACAAACATTAAACGTCGTGATTTACTTTCGGTTGACATTATTCAACACCGAATAATGTCACATTCTACCTTTTTTTTAAGTGCATTGCACCACACTTAACCCTATTTGTGACAAGTGTTTATTTAGTCACTTTACCTAAGCGATCACCCTCAACCACTGCTACATACGGAATGCCGTATTCGGCTAAAATTTTATCAATTTTATCTTTATTACGCTCTAATGCTGCATTGATTGTTGCCATGCGCTCTTTATCTTTTTTGCGAACGCCTACTGAAATATTCCAGTACTCTTTACCTTTGATGTTGACATTGTCGTACTCAGGAATAAGCTTTACTTCCATCGGCACTTTAGATTGCTTAGCAAAATAGCCGCCAATTGGTCCCCAAGCAATCGCAATATCAATATCACCCTTAGCGAGATCATCAATCATAAAACTTGGGGGTAAGTTTAAATCCCGCTGAATACGGTAAGGACGTGCATTAGCAATCAAATTATGGTCATTCATTGGAATCGTTGCTGGGCTGTGATCTACTACGCCAATATATCCCTTACGCAAATCAGGCGAATCCCAATTGGCAATGTTATAGGCACTGTCTTTACGCCACACAAATACATGACCTGAACGATAATAAGGCTTAGAGGTTCTTAATGAGTCATTATCTGAAGTGGTGCTAATAATCACATCGCAGCGCATCGCATTAATCGTGTTTCTTAAAAACCCTTGGCGATTATAAGCATAAGTAAAGCTTAATTTTTTACCTAAATCTGCTGCTAGCACTGCTGCAATTTTATCTTCAAAACCTTCTTGTTTTGAGTTAGAAAACGGCATGTTATCTGGGTCAGCACACACTTTAAATTCAGACTCATCTACCACGCGTCTTACCTCACCAATACGCCCTTCGTCTGGATTTAAGGTTGGGATGTCTGGCATTTCTGCTGCACAACTAACATTTACTGCTAATAGAAGCAGCGCAAATAAACTAGACTGCTTATTTATATATTTCAACATAACGATTTCCTTATCAATGACGATGTTACAACGGTGTGCTTGTATGAGCTTGTTTCACTAAAAAAGTTCTTCACAATCAGTTAGTAAACTTGATTATTTTATCTAAATTTCGGTCTTTTAGCTTGCTTTTATTGATATCAATTTAAAGCGCACAAATAAAAACACCTCGCCGAAGCGAGGTGTTTTTATTGAACTACGGTATTACCTTATAACTTAGTCTTACGATTAAATTATAGTGCAAATACTGTTAATGCACCGCCACCAGGAGCAGCGTTGTATTTAACGAGTTCAGCATAACCACCCGCAGCACCTAAAGCGTCTGTTGGTGTAGTCATACCAAGGTTCATCGCTACACCAGCCCAGCCACCGATACCTGATAGCACGCCAACGTGTTGTTTACCTTTATGACCGTATGTGAATGCATTACCAATCACGCCAGAACCTACTTGGAATTTCCAAAGTTCTTTACCTGATTTAGCATCAACCGCTTTGAACCAACGATCCAAAGTACCGTAGAACACTAAGTCTGTTGCAGTTGTCAAAGCACCACCCCAAGCTGAGAATTTCTCTTTGTTATACCATACTTTTTTGTTGGTCATTGGGTCATAAGCACCGAAACCACCCATAATACCGTCAGGGCCTGGGAACATAGTCAATGTAGCACCAACCCATGGTTGACCTGCAACATATTTAGACTCAACTGGCTCGTATGTCATACATACGTGGTTCAATGGAGTGTAAATTAAACCAGTTTTTGGTGAGTAAGCAGCTGGTTGTTGGTCTTTAGTACCCAATGCAGCTGGGCAAACGCCTTTAGCATTGTAGTCTTGGTGAGTAGAAGCTGATGCCAATTTGTTTGGTACACCAGTTTTCATATCAACATCAGTAGCCCAGTTAACAAATGGGTGAACTTTTTGTGCAGCAACTAAAGTACCGTTAGCAGCATTCCAAGTGTATGCAAAACCGTTACGGTCATGATGCCATGCGTATGTTTTACCACCTTTGTCGAACAAGATTACTTCGTTAATACCGTCGTAGTCCCACTCGTCATGTGGAGTCATTTGCATACCCCATTTTGCAACGCCTGTATCTAAGTCACGTGCGAATACAGTCATAGACCATTTGTTGTCACCTGGACGTACGTCTGGGTTCCAAACTGATGGGTTACCTGTACCGTAGTAAACTAGATTTGTACGTGCATCATATGGCCACCAGCCCCATACAGAACCACCACCATGTTGCCAACCATCTTTAACTGCTTGTGGTTTTAACCATGTACGAACACCAAGGTCTTTTTCACCAATTTTCAATTGATCATTAGGGATCTTGTTGAATGAACCACCTTGTTTGTTACCACCGTTTACGTCTTGGTAAACTGACAATGCACTGTATTGTGGGTTTTCTTTGTTGAAGTCAGCACCGATTAACACTTCAGCATCTGGGCCTGTTGAGTAAGCTTTCCATGCTAATGAACCATCAGCAATGTTGTATGCTGCAATAAAGCAACGTACACCAAACTCAGCACCTGAACAACCTGTCAATACTTTGTCTTTGATTACGTGTGGCGCGTTAGTGTTGGTTGCACCAACTTTTGGATCATTTACCAATGTTGACCATACTTTAGCACCTGTTTTAGCGTCTAAAGCAACCAAGTTACCGTCGTTTTGTTGAAGGTAAATTTTACCGTCGCCGTAGCCAAGACCACGTGAAACGTTATCGCAACATAAAACAGCTTGTACTGATGGGTCTTGTTTTGGGAAATATGACCAAACGATTTTTTGATTGTCGTTTAAGTCAAGAGCGTAAACGTTGTTTGGGAATGCTGTATGTACATACATCATGTTACCAACAACAACAGGTGAACCTTCGTGACCACGGTTTACACCAGTTGCGAATGTCCAAGCGGCTTTAAGGTTTTTAACGTTGCCTTTGTTTACTTGTGACAAAGCACTGTAGCCTTGGTTGTTGTGCTGACCGCGTGGGTGAGCCCAGTTGTTGCTGTCTTTCATTGCTGCTTCTTGGTCTGCTGCTGCTGATGCAACCAATGGCATTGCCACTGTCATACCTGCAACTAAGCCTAAAGCTAATTTGATTTTGTTGATTTGCATAGTTAATCTCCAAAGTTGAACTACTAAGGGTTATTTAAAATAATTTTTTGCTTGTCATTTAGCTGGCCTTATTAAAAACACAACCAGCTTAAATACCAAACAAAAACTAATTATTTCTGCGCATTTTTTAGTGCGTATGAAACTATATGCCACTCTTTTACAAAATGCAATACATTTAGTTACAATTTGTTTACATTTATTTTGACTATTTTTACTACTGTCATTTACCAGCGTGTGGTACATGTTGCACAATGCGCTTTTACATTTAATTATTAATCGCGGTGATGCTTAATTTAACTAAAACTTTATATTCTGAACTCAACCCCTTTAGCCAAAATTTGTTAAAGGTAGATGCGTTGCACGATGTTTATTATGAGGTTTGCGGCAACCCACAAGGCACCCCCATAATGTTTTTACATGGCGGGCCTGGCAGCGGCTGCAACCCTACTCAGCGACGCTTTTTTGACCCTGATTTTTATCGGATTATTTTAATTGATCAGCGTGGTTGCGGGCGAAGCAAGCCGCTCGGTTGCACTCAAAATAATACCACCGATGATTTAGTGCGTGACATTGAGTTAGTTCGCGAGCAACTTGATATAGCGCAGTGGCTTGTTTTTGGCGGGTCATGGGGGAGCACGCTAGCCCTTTGCTACGCATTAGCGCATCCACAGCGTGTAACTGGCTTAATTTTACGCGGTATTTTTTTAAGCCGCCCTACAGAGCTACATTGGTTTTTACAGCAAGTGTCTTTGTTTTTTCCTGAAGCCATGCAAGCTTTATGTGAATTACTCCCTGAAAACAAACGACATAATCCCATTATGGCTTACGAGGCATTGATTTTTTCTGACAACCCAGCTGTTAGTGTGCCTGCGGCAATACGATGGAATTCTTTTGAGAACAGCATCATGACTTTATTACCGCACCCTGCTACGGATAAAGAAACGAATGGCGAAGTAGAGCTCGCCCGTGCGCGCGTGCAAATTCATTACATTCAACACCATTGCTTTGTGGGTGAGCGCGATTTGCTAACAGAAGCTAAAGTAAAGTTATCCCATATTCCCACCGTGATTGTGCAAGGACGCTATGATATGGTGTGCCCGCCCACAACCGCATGGGAACTTAGCCAAGCCATGCCTCATGCCGAGCTTCACCTGATTGAAGACGCTGGACACTCCGCAATGGAAGTGGGCATCACTTCTGCATTAGTGATGGCAACAGAGCAATTTAAGCACTTGCTGGCTTAAGATGAAAAAAATTACCTTCACCTCTAAGCCTAATGCACAGCTTAAAAACAATCTGCGCAAAGCGATTGATGCACCTCGCGAAGCTTATGCCAAGCAACGCTACAACACGCCCTTGTTTGTGTTGCATGAAGTGATGCGGGCATTTCAACGCCACAATGTGTTAGGTTTATCTGCCTCCCTCTCTTTTTACGCCATGTTTGCGTTAATCCCCTTGGTGTTGCTAATGTTTTTTTTGCTTAGTCACTTAGTGTTTAGTTCAGATTACGCGATTGTGAAGCTTGCCATCATTACGGGCAATTTAGTACCCCAACTCAGCAGTGCCATTATGGTTGAAGTCTATAGCGCATCAAAGCAACAAGCGGTGTGGGGCGCAGTGGGATTATTTGTTTTGCTTTGGGCGGTGACCCCTTTGGCAGGTGCTATGCGCACGGCTTTTTATAACATTGCTACCTTGGTAGAAGCCCCTTCATTTGTGCGCCGCAAAATTAAAGACATCGTTTCTATTATTGGCATGTTGTTTTTATTCTTTTTATTTACCTTTGCAGGTTTATTGCTTGAAAAAGCAGTCGCCTTTATTGGATCTAGCCTCCTGTTATTTCAATATGGCATTTTTACTACGCTCATGTCACTCGCTATGACCACGTTATTGATTGCGGCGTTTTATGCGGCGTTTTTTCCTGTGCGCTTATCACTCAAACAAATTTTTATTGGTGCTATTTTCACAGCAAGTGTATGGCTGTTAATGCGCCCTGCATTTACGCTTTTTTTATCGGTTAATCCATCTTATGGCGCATTATTTGGCAGCATGAAAAATGTGTTTATTTCTATTACTTGGCTTTACTTTAATTTTGCAGCATTTTTGCTCGGCACAGAGCTTATTGCGACATTAAGAAAAAAAGATGTGCTTTTACTCAAAGGACTCTTTGATGATAAAACACATATAGCCTCACTTCACAAAGCACACTACTTGCAAAAACTCATGCAGTCATACGGCAAAACCTACTCAAAAAATGACCACATTTTTAAACATGGTGAAACTGCGCATGGTTTATATTATTTAGTTAAAGGTCAAGTGCAGCTACAGCAACATGGCAAGAAAATTCGTACGATTGAAGCCGATGAATACTTTGGTGAAATGGCAATGCTTTCCAATACTCCAACGATTGCCGATGCCATTGTAATCTCTGAATCAGCAGAGGTCATCACCATGCAGCCAGATAATATTGAAACGCTTTTGTTAGATGAGCCACAAGTGGCGATGCGCTTTTTACGCCAGCTCGCAAGCCGATTGCAAGCGCGTAACGAGTAATTTTGTTTTAAAATATATCTTTAGAATCAATCTTGAGCATCAATCTTTAGGCAGAATATGTGATGGCAAAAACAAACTCACAACCCAACCAATTTGAAATACAACCCGTGTTGCAATTACTTAACACTGGCAAGCTGGCAGAAGCCGCTTCCGTTGCAAAGCAGTTGCTGACACGTTACCCCAACACTTTTATTCTTTACCAAATACTAGGCGTTGCACAAGATGGCTTAGGGCAGTTTAATGACGCGATTGAAAGCTACACCAAAGCATTATCATTGCAGCCCAACACACCAGACTTGCACTTTAACTTAGGAATTGCACTTGCTAATGTGGGTCAATATGAAGCCGCAGAAAAAAGCTACCTGCAAGCCATTGCCTTACAGCCACGTTTTTTTGAAGCGCATGGCAACCTAGGCACCGTGCTTCAAAAGCAGGGGCGTTTAGAGCAAGCGATTGTGAGCTACCGCACGGCTTTAAGTATTCATGAAGACGCGCGTGGCCATTTTAATTTAGGCACCGCACTGCGTGATGAAGGTAAGCTTGATGAGGCCATTACACATTTTAAACGTGCCATTGCCCTATTCCCCAATTATGCTGATGCACATAATTACTTGGGTGAATGCTTGCGTGACCAAGGCAATATGGAAGAGGCAGTTAAAAAATATTTAGACACACTCAAACTCAACCCCAACCATGCGGGGGCAAATTACAATATGGGTGAGTTTTTATATTTAGCTGGACGCTTTGATGAAGCGGTGGACTATTTAGAACGCTCACAATTAGATGACTGGCAAGAGCGCGCCCTTTATTGCACTTATAAAGCAGGGCAGTTTGACACCTTTAAAACCAAGCTAGATGACATTGTACGCACCCATCAAAAACACGATGCGCCATTTTTAGCCACGCTGTCTTCACACTACGCTAGAAACTTTGGCGTAGAAGACCAATATAACTTCTGCAAGAACGGCTTTGACTTTGTTTATCAAAACAGCATCACCGAGTTAGCAGAGCCTAACAGCCAGTTTTTACAAGACTTGCTAAACGACATTGACAATACAGCGATTGAAGTGCGTGCCCAAGGCATGATTATTAACGGCAAGCAATCAGCGGGTAATTTATTTAAACGTCCTGAAGCCTCATTTAGAAAGCTAGGTGAGCTCGTTAAGCAAGAATTTATCAACTACAAAAATAAATTTGCAGGGGCAGATTGCGAGCTAATTAAATCCTTCCCCAACGAGCTTGAATTTACCAGTTCATGGTATGTGCGCCTACGCCGTGGCGGCTTTGTGGATAGGCACATTCACGAAGTAGGCTGGATTAGCGGCGCGGTTTACTTGGTATTGCCTAAAGACAAAAAAGACCCCGATGAAGGCTGCTTTGAATACGGCTTGCATGGCGACAATTACCCGCTTCAACATGATGACTTTCCCACTGGTATCGCCAGACCAAAAGTAGGCGACATTGTGCTGTTTCCATCTTCACTGTTTCACCGCACTATTCCGTTTACAGGCAACGAAGAACGCATTTGCATCGCGTTTGATTTAAAACCTGAGGGAGAGATTTTTAGGCGATCAAATTACTAAAAGCTGAAAATGTTTGCAGAAAGCACTCACTAACCTAACGCCCTACAAACTTCATGCACGAGTTTTGGACCTTTATAAATGAGCCCGCTATACACTTGCACCAAGCTTGCGCCTGCGGCTATTTTTTCTACTGCATCGGCACCACTTAAAATGCCGCCCACGCCAATAATGGGCAACGCGCCTTGCAAGCGCTGTGAAAGTTGCTGAATCACCTGTGTGGATTTTTCACGCACGGGCGCACCCGATAGCCCGCCAGCTTCCGCCGCATGCTGCATGCCTTGCACCGCATCGCGCGCGAGCGTGGTGTTGGTAGCAATCACCGCATCAATCTTGTGCGCCATAAGTAAATCTGCAATTTCGTTAATTTGTTCTTGCTCTAAATCTGGCGCAATTTTCAATGCCACTGGCACGTAACGCCCATGCGTTTCAGCGAGTTTTAATTGCTCAAGTTTTAATGTAGACAACAGATGTGACAACGCCTCTTTTTCTTGTAGCGCACGTAAGTTTTTAGTATTGGGTGAAGAAATGTTCACCGTGATATAACTCGCATACGCATACACCTTGCGCATCCCAATTAAATAATCATCCACCGCATTTTGATTGGGCGTATCAAAATTTTTGCCAATGTTAATGCCCAGCACACCTTTGTATTTGGCGGCTTTTACATTTTCAATCAGATTATCTACGCCTAAGTTATTAAACCCAAAACGGTTGATAATGCCCTGCGCCTCTTCTACACGAAACAAACGTGGCTTAGGGTTACCTGGCTGCGGACGCGGCGTGACCGTACCCACCTCAATAAAACCAAACCCCAGCGCGGCCAAACCATCAATCACCGCCGCATTTTTATCTAACCCCGCAGCCAAACCCACCGCATTAGGAAAAGTAATCCCCATCACCTCGCGCGGCTGACAAACTGGCGGCACAGCGCAAAGCTTTAGCGCAGCTAAACGCTCGGCAGTTTTTAAGGTTTTTAGCGTGAAATCGTGGACGGATTCAGCATCAAACTGAAATAGGAGAGGGCTGGTAAGTGAGTAAATATTCATGGTGTGATTTTACTGTATTCTCATCTATCCCCAAAATCTAAAGGGAAAGATACTTGTCGGGGGTAGCCCGACAGCTAATTACTTTCTTTTGTTTGTGCAAAAGAAAGTAATCAAAGAAAATCACACCCGGCCCCACGGCCTAACGGCTTCCTTGCGCTACTCGGCATAAAGGGCAGCCATCGAAACTCGCCCTAACAAGCCACACAAAACGTGGCTTGTCGCGGAACTCAAACAGCCGATTGCTGACAGCCCCCTTTATGCCTGCGTTGCTCAGCGTAGTGCAAAGGGGGGCTCACAACCAGAGACTTCTGCATAACTCACCATCTCACCGCTCGTGTTGAGCTTGTCGAAACACAATGCCTTATGAATCAATACATTAAAGCGTTCACCCAACGACCAAGCTCAGTGCGAACGGGGTTATGCAGAGGTCTCAACCAGCCGGGAATCGTCATGCTTTTGACTTTAAATCCCCTGCTACCGCGCCTGAGATTTACCTTATCATGGGGAGTTTTCGGCAAGCGGCTGTTTGAGCCAAATGATTTTTTTGGCGAGTTTCCGATTGCCGCCCCATGATAAGGTAAATCTCAGGAAACAAGCGGTAGGGGGTAGCCTTTTCTTTGGTTCCTTTCTTTTGGCTAAGCAAAAGAAAGGAACTCGCCAGTCGCGCGAGAGCGACAAAACTCCAACATGCAGTTATTTATCAAATAAGCTATTGATTTGCTTCAACCAAGTTGGAGAGTGAATAACTCTTTGTTTATGTAAATTTTCTTCCAATATTTCTGCTTTTGTAAGTTGGCTCAACACTTCCCAATCTTTATCAAAAATGTAGGTTGCATTATTTGTTCTACGGCACTCCATTACATACATATTTCTTTCTGGAAATCCAAAAACAACATAGCCAGAAAAGCCACCTCGCCCAATCGCAAAGAAACTTGGTTTCTTTTCGTTAATAGATTCCATTCTATTAATAATTGCTGCCCTAGCTTTAGGTGGTGTTCTCTCAAAAGATTTTTCAATAAATGGTTTAACCTTATCCCAAGGATATTCACCTTCTGGAAACATTTCCCAATTAACTTTAACTAGTTTGGGCAGTTCAATTAAGTTGCCAGCCTCATCCAATACCACGCAATCACCAAACAGTTCCAAAAACAAATTTATAACATGCATGAGCGGTCTCGGTTGCTTTTCGTCATACACCACAGCATCCGTTGTTACTACAATTTCATTAGCTTTTTTTGATATAACCAACTCAATACTAGGTGCTGGTATTTCCTCACGTTGATATCGTTCATACTCAATGTACACTACTTCAGTCACCTCAATGGTATCTTTGCCATGCCATTGATTGTACGTTCGCTCTTGCGAACGATACAACTTTTCTTTCGGTAAGTGCTTTAACTTATTAAAGCCACCTTCCGCATTAAATCTAGATACAGGGCCATATTTTGGTGAAGGTAGTATTGCCTCCCCTTCTACCCATGGCGAGCTAAAACCTATATCTTTTAACTTAGCTTGAACCCTATCTGGGTTAAGTAGCGCTACCTGTAATTTTTTTCCAATTAAGTTGGTTGGTAAGTGATTACCTAAAGAAAGCACTCTACGTTGATTAATTATTAACATTTTTACTCCCTACAAATTGTGATTTAGAGGATGCAACAGTCAACATATTGTGTTTTTAATCAATTATTTCAAGCGCCTCCCGTAAATTATTTCAATAAATTTGAACATCAGTAGTTTTTTGGACTACCCCAACGCTACTTCCACCAAATTATCACTAAACGTCGTAGAGTGCCCCATATCCCCAAACTCCGCTGAACTAATACAATTCACCGTGCCGTTATTCAACTGACGCCAATAACCTAAAGTCGCCACAATAATCCCCGCATTCACATCATCGGAAATTCTCGCCACACCCTCAAACGCACCACGGTTATTAAATACCTTCACCACATCGCCTTCTTTAATCTTGCGAGCAGCGGCATCTAACTGATTAATCATCACAAATTGCTCGCCCTGCCCTTTAATTTTCTCTTCCACATTGGCATAGCAAGAGTTTAAAAAGCCATGACTCTTAGGTGAAATAATATTGAGTGGATATTTTGCAGCTAATGCTGGATTAGTATCTGGCGTTTCGCGTGATGGCACATAATCTGGCAAGCTGTCTAAATCTTCGCCTGGCTGAAAACCTTCGTACATTTGGCGGAAAGGCCCAGCCACAAAATTTTTAGCGCCTTCTACCAAAAAGTGGCATTTGCCTGTAGGCGTTGGAAACTCACCTTTGGCATGACGCGCGCGTTGGTCTTTATCACCAAACGCTTTTAAACGTGCAAAGCCATGTTGGCGTAGATAATCTAAATCAATGCCATCGCAGGTTGGGGATGCCCAATCCACGTAGTTTTCTAGGCATTCTGTATCATTCCATTTAAAGTTTTCTTCTTCATAGCCCATTAATTTGGCTAAACGCCTAAAAATTTCATTATTAGGAATCGCCTCACCTGGTGGGTCTATGCATTTTTCGTTATACGTTAGATATAAATGCCCCCATGACAGCACCATATCTTCCATCTCGGCACCCATGGCAGCTGGCAAGATAATATCGGCATAGGCGGCCGTGTCGCTCATAAAATGCTCAGCCACCACTAAAAATAAATCTTCATTCGCTAGGCCTTTGGCAATTTTGTCTGTTTCAGGCGCTTGCGTGAGCGGGTTGGTGTTCCACACCATCATAGATTTAATCGGTGTTTTCAGGTTAAGCTCGCCTGTTAGTGCGCGACCTAATTGCAGATTATTCACTACTGGCGTGCCTTCTGGAATTAAATCTGGGCGTGAAATCACATCAAATTTATAAGGGTGCTCCCACACGGGAAATTGCAACGCGCCACCACCCACATGTCGCCATGCGCCGATGAGCGCAGGCAAGCAACTCACAGCACGTATGGCTTGGCTGCCGCCATAATTGCGCTCTAGCGCAACGCCTAAGCGAATCGCCGCTGGCGGTGTAGTCGCATATTCACGTGCAAATTTGCGAATATCGTCAGCGGAAATACCCGTAATTTCTGCCGCCCATTCTGGGGTGCGTGTTTTAGCACGTTCGGCAAGTTCTTTGTAGCCTACAGTATAGTGATCCACGTAGTCTTGATCCACCAAACCTTCATTGATAATCACATGCATCATCGCCATGGCGAGTGCGCCATCTGTGCCAGGTTTGGGGGCGATATGCCAATCTGCCTCTTTGGCTGTTCTTGAAGCATAGGAGTCAATCACCACCACTTTCGCACCTTTTTTTTGCGCCTCTTTCACAATATGCCAATGGTGTAAATTGGTGCTCACTGAATTACATGCCCAAATCACGATGTATTTTGAATGAATAAAGCTTTCTGGGTCTACGCCCGCAGTGGGGCCAACGGTCAATAACCACGCGGTGCATGAGCCTTCACCACAAAACGTACGTTCGCAGACAGTAGCGCCCATACGGTTAAAAAACGCATCTCCCCCATTTAAACCATGCACCAAACCTTGGTTACCCAAATAGCTGTTGGGCATAATGGCATGAGGGCCATCTGCGGCAATAATTTTTTTCCACTTAGTAGAGATTTCGGTAAGTGCTTCATCCCAAGTAATCCGTTTGAATTGCTTGCTGCCCTTAGCGCCCGTGCGTTTAAGCGGATAGAGCAAACGGTCTGGATGATAGTGCCGCTTTTCGTAATCTTTGAGCTTGACGCACAAACCACCGCGTGTCATCGGATGTTCTTTGTTGCCTGTTACTGAGATTAGCTTGTTATCTTTAACAGTGTAAACCATGCTACAAGTATCTGGGCAATCATGCGGACAGCCGCCATGAAAGGTTTTAGTTGAGTTATCGGCTGGGGTGCTCATGGTATTCTCCTCAAAATTTGATTTGATTTTTATTTTAGAATATTGACACTATTTGCTTACATATGCACAAATATAGACCAACCTGTCTATCAATGCAATGGCATAATAAACATAACCTTAATTTAATAACATTTTAATGATGAAGCATAAGCGACCATTAGCAATACTAGGCGATTTAACTGCAAAAGAATTTTTAGCCGATTATTGGCAAAAAAAACCTTTGTTAATTAAGCAGGCAATCCCAAATTTTACGGGGCTACTCAGCCCTGATGAACTGGCTGGATTGGCTTGCGAAGATGAGGTGCAATCACGCATTGTTGAATATAAAAAAGGTAAATGGGATGTGCGCCACGGCCCATTTGATGAAGAGGTTTTTGCGAAGCTGCCTGAAAAGCCGACCGAGCAACACAACTGGACGCTTCTAGTGCAAAGCGTGAATCATCATTTGCCAGAAGCGACCTACTTACTCAAACAGTTTAATTTTATTCCCCATGCGCGGCTAGATGATTTGATGGTGAGCTACGCGCCCGATGGCGGCGGCGTGGGGCCACATTTTGATAGCTATGATGTGTTTTTGCTGCAAGGTCAGGGCAAGCGCTTATGGCGTATGAGCGAGCAAACAGATTTAAGCCTTGTAGAAGATGCACCCTTACGCATTCTCAAACACTTTGAAACAGCGCAAGAATGGTTACTAGAAGCTGGCGATATGTTGTATTTGCCACCGCATTTGGCACATTGGGGCATTGCTGTTGCTGACGGCAATGTAGATTGCATGACGTATTCAATCGGCTTTCGCGCACCAAAAAATCAAGAGCTTGCGACTGAGTTTTTAGGCTTTATGCAAGATCAGTTCAACCAAGATTCAATAAGCCTTGCGGGCATTTACCAAGATGCTGATTTAACGTTGCAAACGCACCCCGCTGAAGTTAGCCAAAGTATGATTAGCAAAGTCAGTGATATTCTGCAAAAAATACAATGGGATGAAAAAGATGTGGCAGCATTTTTAGGCACATATCTTTCTGAGCCCAAGGCTACTATTGTATTTGAACCAAATAAAAAAATTTCAAAAAAAATATTTGAAGATAAGCTTAAAAAACAAGGCATTGCGCTAGATTTAAAAAGCCAAATGTTGTTTATTTCCCATGCATTTTATTTAAATGGCGAATCTTGCACATGCACAGATGAATCTTTACCACTATTTCAACAACTTGCAGATAATCGTAAACTCAATACCCAAGATTTTGTAAACAATACGCCTCTCAATATCGCCCTGCTTGAGCAACTCTATGCATGGTATTTAGCTGGTTATCTATATTTTGAATAATTTTATCCCACGACAATGCACAATACCGCACTGAGTCCACACCAAATTTTAACTGGTGAATATTTATACAACGAAGCCGTTGCTCTAGTGTTATCACAAGCGCAGCGCGAGCTTTTGATATTTGACCAAGACTTAAGCTTAGGCAATTTTTCTAGCATGGCTACGCAACAAATACTCACGCAATTTTTGAGCCAAAGCCCAAATAGTCAACTCACCATTATTTTGCAAAGCACCTTATATTTCAGCGAAAAATGCCCCAGAATATTCAATTTACTCGCAACTTTTAGCCATAAAATGCGAGTTTTTGAAACGAACGACCACGCAAAGCACGCTAAAGACTGCTTTATCTTGGCCGATGGAGAACATTACATTAAACGCATTCATATTGACCAAGCACGCTTTAAATACGCGCTCAATAATCCACTAAGCACCCAAGCACTCAATACGCGCTTTGAAGAACTGCTTGATGCCACACACAATCAAATAAGCTACTCCACACTTGGGATATAAAAAAACATGCTCAAGTAACACCTTGATTCTGAAATCGACATGAAATTTAGCGATAAATGCAACATTCACTAAAAAAATCATCAAAAAACCAACATATTCATCACTAAGTGACTGGTTTTTTTGTAAATTACTGGTAAAATCCGCATCACTCGATATGGCTTATTGTTAAAACTTGTTAAGCGTTATCGAAAAAAGTTTTTTAACTAGTTAATCTTAATCTTAAGGAATCAAAATGACACGTTCTGCTCTATTAGCTGCATTATTAGCACTTGCTTTAACTGCTTGTGGCGAAAAACCTGCTGAAGCTCCTGCTGAAGCTGCTCCTGCTGTTGAAGCTGCTCCTGCTGTTGAAGCTGCTCCTGCTGTTGAAGCTGCTCCTGCTGTTGAAGCTGCTCCTGCTGCTCCTGCTGCTGAAGCTGCACCAGCTGCTGAAGCTGCACCTGCTGAAGCTGCTAAGTAATTTTTTAGCATCCAATAAAAAAGCCGACATTCAGTCGGCTTTTTTATTGCCTCAAATTATTACGCTTCAAGCGTCAAAAGAAAATAAAAAAGCCCACTAAATAGCGGGCTTTTTCGCAAATAACAAATAGCTTATTTTAGTTTTGTTTCTTTATACATCACGTGTTTACGAGCAACTGGATCAAATTTTTTGATTTCCAATTTACCAGGCATAGTACGTTTGTTTTTAGTGGTGGTATAAAAGTGACCTGTACCAGCACTTGATTCTAATTTAATTTTTTCGCGCATGATAATCTACCTTTTAGATTTTTTGACCAGAAGCACGCATTTCTGCAAGCACTGAGTCAATACCGTTTTTGTCAATGGTACGCAAAGCAGCATTAGTAATGCGCATACTTACCCAGCGATTTTCGCTCTCAACCCAAAATTTGCGGTTTTGCAAATTAGGTAAAAAACGGCGTTTTGTTTTGTTTTGTGCGTGAGAAACATTGTTACCCACCATTGGCTTTTTGCCTGTTACCTGACATACACGTGCCATGGTTATCTCCGAAGAACTCTGTTTTTGAGAAAGAGCGTGATTATAGACTATAACAATTACTTTATTCAAGCTAATTGTGTGATTTTTATTGAAATGCGTAACTTAGTGCTTGCCTGTGCTGCCAAAGCCGCCTTCACCTCGTTCTGAGCTATCAAAATCATCTACGACATGGAATTCCGCCTGCATCACTGGCACAATGACTAATTGTGCAATGCGCTCCATCGGGTTAAGTTCAAAAGCCGTATTACCTCGATTCCAGCATGAGACCATTAACTGCCCTTGGTAGTCTGAATCAATCAATCCCACCAAGTTACCCAATACGATTCCGTGCTTATGACCTAAGCCTGAACGTGGCAATATCAACGCGGCATAATAAGTATTATCAATATGAATCGCCATCCCAGTTGGAATTAACGTCGTTTCACCCGCTTGCAGTGTAATGGCTGAATCAATGCAAGCGCGTAAATCTAAGCCCGCAGAGCCAGCGGTAGCATAAGTGGGAAACTGATGGCGTAAACGGTCATCAAGAATTTTTAGGTCAATTAGAATAGACATTTTTTTATGACTTTGAATGTAATTACGTTATTAAACACTAAATAATCAAGAAAATCACTATGGATTACTATTAGCTAAACCGTATGATAGATACTATTATCTTCTAATAAGGGTTGTTGTAATGAAAGTGTTTGAATTAAATCGTATGTACAGCGTGTTAGCCTTAGCGGGCGTATTTGGTATGACAAATATAGCCATGGCGGAGAGTGGTATTGATGAACAAACGCTACTTGCGCCTCCTGTCGTGGTGACAGCAACGCGCGTGGAGCAAAACAGCTTTGATTTGCCGATGTCGATTGATGCGACTAATGCAGCACAAATACAAGATGGGCAGCTAAAGGTCAATCTTTCAGAGTCTTCAGCACGCGTGCCTGGCGTTGTGGTCAATAATCGTAATAACCCAGCACAAGATTTAGCCATTCAGATTCGCGGTTTTGGTGCACGTTCAGCTTTTGGCGTACGTGGCGTACGTTTATATGCGGATGGCATTCCAATGACAATGCCCGACGGGCAAGGTCAAACGGGCACCTTTAACTTAGATACTGCTTCTCGCGTGGAGTATTTACGCGGCCCGTTCTCGGCACTTTATGGTAACTCATCGGGTGGCGTAGTACAGATTTTTACTAAAGATGGTGAAAAAGAGCCTACGCTCTCAGGTGGCATTACTTTTGGCAGTGATAACACACGCCGTGAGAGCATTGGTTTTAGTGATAGCGGCGAAGGGTTTGATTATGTCATCAATGCCAATACCTACCGCTCAGATGGCTATCGCGATCAATCAGAAACACGCCGTGATACCTTACACGGAAAAATCAACTTTAAATTTAGCGATGCCACTAAATTAACCCTTGTTGCTACCGCATTAGACCAACCAGACAACGAAGACCCACAAGGCTTAACGGCCGATCAGCTAAAAGAAAACCGCAAGCAAGCAGGTGTTGGCTCTGAAAAATTTGATACGCGCGTATCACGTAGCCATGAGCAAGTAGGCGCAACGCTAGAACACAAGTTTACTGAAGATGACACCGTGCGCTTAATGGCGTATTACGGGGAGCGTGAAAATACACAGTATCAATCACTTACCATTGCCGCCCAACGTAATGACCTCAATGGCGGTGGTGTTGCTACGATAGACCGAGAGTTTGGTGGTGTAGATGCACGTTGGACGCACAAAGGAAGCTTAGGTGAACATGCCTACAGCCTAACGGCGGGCATGAACTATGACCGTATGCGAGATGACCGCAAAGGATTTGAGAACTTTAGGTCTAACAAACCTGTTGGCGGTATTCCAGATCCGCCACCCACAGTAGATTGCGGCAACAAAGCCAATGCAGTAGTATGTGGTGTAAAAGGTCACTTGCGCCGCGACGAAATTAACACCGCAAAAAACTTTGATCAGTTTTTACAAGGGGAAGTTGAACTGAGCAAACGCTTGATATTGAGCGGAGGTTTGCGCCATAGCAAAGTGCGCTTTAACACCGATGACAAGTTTTTACTTGCCACGGCATACCCAAGCAAAAATGAAGATGATAGTGGATCGGTGACTTTTAGCGAAACTACGCCTGTCATTGGCGCAGTGTTTAAACTCAATGATACGGTCAATCTTTATGCAAATGCAGGTGAAAGTTTTGAAACACCTACTTTTGTTGAAATGGCTTACAAGGCAGTGGGTTCTGGCTTTAACTTTGATTTAAAACCCGCTAAAAGCCGACAATATGAAGCAGGGATTAAAGCCTTTATTAGCGAGAAAACCTTAATCAATGCGGCTGTGTTTAACATTGATACCGATAATGAAATTGTGGTGCAACAGCAATCTGGCGGGCGCACCGTGTATCAAAACGTAAAAAGTAGTGAACGCCAAGGTTTTGAGTTGTCATTAGACAGTCAATTTGATAATGGCTTAGGGGCGTATCTTGCTTACACTTATCTAGATGCCGAATTTTCATCTGACTTTAAAGCCTGCCGTCCGTTTAGGGGCAAGCAAACTGCGTGCAACATCAATAAAAAAGCTTCGCCTGACAATGATGTTCCTGGTAATTCAGGTGGTGAAATTATTAAATCTGGCACGGATATCCCTGGCACCTTTAAGCAAACACTCTACGGCGAAGTTTCTTGGAAATATGCACCTATGGGATTTTCAACCGCATTAGAAGCACGCGCTAATAGCAAAACCTATGTGGCATTTAAACCTGAGTATGGTAAAGCAGGCGGCTACACTGTGGTAGCTTGGCGTGGTGGTTTTACACAAAAAGTAAATAACTGGAAGCTAAACGAATTTGTTCGCATTGATAACTTATTTGATAAAGACTACGTGAGCTCAGTACGTGTGGGCGATTTAAACGGACGTTATTATGAATCTGCCCCAGGACGTACTTGGTTACTTGGCTTAAATGCGAGTTATCAATTTTAGAAAAGATTGTTTCGGCACTTAATTAAAAAGCCTCGTTAATGCGGGGCTTTTTTCTACCAATGACTATCCTTTTTAAATAACACGAAAAATTAAACCTGCGTGATTATGACGACTCAATACTCTAAATGTGCAGCATCACAGCTTTCAAGTTTTTTTACGGGGCTTTTCACCTCACCATAAATCACTTTTGCCGTGTGGTCGGCTCCCATGCTCAAGCCGCTATAATCACGAGCGACACAGTGGGGAGCAATATTATTAAGCCAGTGTTGTATTGATAAAAAAACGCCACCACCTGCACCAAATACACCACCATGTAAATCATTCGGTTTTACACGTATCGTCATACCACGTAATTTGGCGATACCTAAAGAACCTGGTTGAGCTGAAATATTTTCAGCTAAGCTTACAAACTTTCCACTATGTGAAAACTTAATATTGCCACCCATATAGACTTCCATACTATCCACATTGGGGTGGATATGCTCAGGAATTACCGTCCCCTCAGGGACTATAAACATTTGCACCTGAAACTGACCCTGCCGAAACATTAGCACCGAGGTAACATCTTCTATATAACTTACCGCACCTGCAAAAGGCACGGCAGCTAACACATTAACTTTGCTTAAAAAGTATTGGGCAAACTTCTCTAGTTCATCCATTGCTAGCACACTCCAGTCACATTGTTAGTAATCAATAGATTTATCAAGGCATACAACGCTTATATAAACCAAGCTCACCAATAGAAAATCACTTGCTTCTCTTAACTCAACATAGTAACAACGTGGTTTAAAATTGCATGAGCAATCTCAGCCTTTGATGCGCGTGGCAATACGTGTGCGCCATTTTTATTAATCAGTGTCACACTGTTTTCCGCTTGCCCCATCGCCTCACTGGCTAGGTTTGCCACAATCAGCGGCAGTTTTTTTGCTTGCCGTTTAGTTTCAGCATATTCAAGCAAATGTTCACTTTCTGCGGCAAAACCTACGCAAAACGGTGCATTAGGTAAGCTGGCAACATCTGCAAGAATGTCTTTATTTTTCTTTAGCTCTAGCGTAAGTGTTTGCTCACTTTTTTTAATCTTTTGGGTATGCGTTATAACAGGACTGTAATCTGCCACAGCAGCTACAGAGATAAAAATATCTTGTGTAGCTACGTTGCTCATCACAACTTGATACATGCTTTCAGCACTGGTAGCAGAAATGTTTTTGACATTATTTGGCACAGTAAGCGCAGTTGCGCCACTCACTAAGGTGACTTCAGCCCCCATATTGGCAGCGGCTTGAGCAATAGCATAACCCATTTTACCTGAGCTTAAATTAGTAATAGCACGCACGGGGTCTATCATCTCTAATGTCGCCCCTGCGGTAATCAATACGCGCTTGCCCGCCAACACTTTGGGCGTAAAGTGCGCACGTATCAAAGCTAACAAAGCTTCTGCCTCTAACATTCTACCCAAACCAACTTCACCACACGCTTGCTCACCACTATCGGGGCCTAAAATGTGGATGCCATCATCTTTTAATTGCACCACGTTACGCTGCGTAGCAGCGTTTTCCCACATTTGTTTATTCATAGCAGGGGCAACGAGCAAGGGGCAATCACGCGCTAAACAAAGCGTAGAAAGCAAATCATCGGCACGACCATGCACAAGTTTGGCCATAAAATCTGCACTGGCTGGCGCAATTAAAATGGCATCTGCATTGCGGCTAAGCTCTATATGTGGCATTCCGTTAGCAATTAAAGCATCCCATAAGCCAGTAAACACGGGCTTACCAGACAAAGCTTGCATGGTCACAGGCGTAATAAACTGACATGCCGCCTCAGTCATCACCACTTGCACGTCAATGTTGGCTTTAATCAGCAAGCGCACTAACTCAGCCGCTTTATAAGCCGCAATGCCGCCCGTGATGCCCAACACAATAGATTTATTTTTTTGCATAATCACGACAATGTATGTAATGCTTTCATTTTAACCTAGATTTTCCATTAGGTCGCAATTGATGGCGAGGCGGTTTTTGAAGCAGTTTTATGGGTTACGAGGAGTTCATAGCCAGCTATGGACGACGACTAAGCTGCAAAAATGACCAAAAATCGACCGCTAGCATTCGCGTAGGCTCGAAGAGCCGCCTAATGGAAAATTTGGGTTTCATCTGAAAATTTAGTTTAGGGCATCTCTATTTAAGGAGGTGATATAAAGGAGCCATTAATGGCAATTACCGATTGGCCAGCGGCAGAGCGACCACGTGAAAAATTGATTGAGTTAGGCGCACAGGCCTTATCTGATGCGGAATTGCTCGCCATTTTTTTACGTGTAGGCGTGGTAGGCAAAAGTGCTGTGGATTTAGCGCGAGATTTACTGCATCAATTTGGCAGTTTAAATGCGATTTTTGCAGCAAGTGAGCATGATCTCAGCCAAGTGCATGGCATTGGTAGCAGTAAATATGTGCAATTACAGGCCATTTTTGAAATGAGCCGCCGTGCATTAAATGAACAGCTACAGCAACGCGATGTGTTTAGCTCGCCGCAACAAGTGCGTGATTACCTTGTACTTAAGCTGGGCACACTCACAAAAGAAGTTTTTCTAGTACTTTTTTTAGATGCACAAAATCGCCTAATAGCGAGCGAAGAGTTATTTAGCGGCACACTCACACAAACCAGTGTTTATCCGCGCGAGGTAGTAAAACGCGCTTTACACCACAACGCCGCGAGCCTTATTTTGGCACATAATCACCCATCAGGAAGCGCACAAGCCAGTAGCGCGGATGAATTGCTGACCAAGCAATTAAAGCAAGCACTAGGACTAGTAGATGTGCGCGTGCTAGACCACTTTATTGTCGCGGGCAATCAAACTTTATCGTTTGCAGAAAAAGGGTTGATTGGAGACAGGTTGTTATAAGGCACTTAGGAAAAAGTAACATAGCCCATATTGAATTGAAAAGAGCCATGTAAATGATTAATGGCAACCAGATGGCAATGTAGATTGTGAATAGGTTAAGGTAACAGTGACATTTAATGATTCTGAATCAGGACCTTCATACACAAATTGATTAGGTGTAATAAAAAAAATGTGTTTTAGTTTAGACTCTAATGAGTTTACAGCAACCTTGCCACTGTTTGAGCAATCTAAAATTTGGTTTCCATTTTTCATTACTTCAAACTCAACAATTTTTGTGTTGTTATCTGTTAGATGGTAATAATAGTCATAATCTGGATCAGATGGAGACTCACGCCAAACTTTTTTGGAAAACAAACCAATTGCTTCATTAAGCGTCATTGGCTTTCCGATTGTAATCTGTTTAGTGGCAGCAAGGCCTTCGTCATCAATAACTGTTTGGGTTAGGGTGAGAACCTGTCCAGGAAATCGTTGAAATTGGATGTAATCAGAACTGCCAGTTTGGACGATATTGTCACCTAACTTCACTTCCCAAAGGATATGCCCACTATCATTGCGTACATTTCCATCTGGATCATCACGACCCAAATGGTTGCGACAGCTATAGCACAAGTGATAAGTTGTAAATCCATTAACAGAAATGGGAATTGCGACTTCGGTAGACCAGCCTGTATAAGGGGGCAAATTAGGTATAGATGGATTTCGCAGGTAAATCTGTTGCAAATAGTCGCTATGGATATAATCCACGCCGTTATACAAAACAAGGTTAATAATGCGACTGCTTGCTGGAGAACTTAATTCTCGCATAAATTCATAATGCAAATCAACGCCATTGATATTTACATTTCCTTTTGCAGAAGTGAAATTAAAGTGATGGTTACTATCGTCGATTAAAGTTAAATCCAATTGCGCAGAAAAGGTTGTATTTTTAGCAAGTACCACTACCCCTTTTTGAATGCTAAAAGGGGTGCTAAAAGTTACAGAAGCATTTTTAACTACAGCTGGAGTTAGTGCTGCTGGGCGGACTTTGCCAAGTCGGTCTATTACGTCATAACTTATGTAAGTAGATGCTTGGTATCTTGCGATTGTTTTTGCTAAAGCGGCCTCAATGTTGCTCAACAGTTTTATATCAGCTGTGGTTACCGTAGTTTGCAGAGATGCATTAGGCCTTAATGATGTTAGAGCTGCACTGACTGACTCAGTGTTAGTAAAATCAGCTTGTGCAGAAAGTGTTTTAGCAAGCTTAGGTAGCTGAATGCCAGCTATTGTGCTAGAAGTATCTAATGCCTTCAGCATGTGAAGTTGGTTAAAAGCAATCGTTTTATCATCTAAATAAAGTGGTGTGATAATAGGTGCAGCAGGGATAGATGCAAAAACTATTCCTGCGTGGCTCAAGGTTACGTTTTCACCATAGATATATTTGAATTTACCTAGAGAAGAAGTATAGCCTTTAAGGCTAGGGGTCTCAAAATGCATATTTGCGACTAATGGATAGACCGTTCCTTCTAGAACTTTTGGTTTAACGGCAGAATTTGCGATTAATGGGCTAAATAAACTAAATGTTAGAAAAGAAAGAGTAATAACAAAACCTAAACTGCGCATAGAAAACCTATTCTTAATTGTATGGACTTCTCGCTACCACAGTATCATAAATAAACTGCTTTTGCTGGCTTATTTTGGGTAAATATCTCTTTAAAAGCTTACTCCTCCACTGTCACTTCGTTACTTCCAGACATATCAGCATTGTCACTCTCATCTGTGTTTACCATTGTAGGCTGATAAATGAACTTCCAATCGGCGTAGGTTTTTAAGGATTCTTCTCCAGCGGTTTGTTGCAGATTTTCATCAACATTCGTTTTAATGGGGATGTCATTTGAGAGGCTGTAAACGCCGATAATCTGGTCTTGTTCATTTTTAACTAAACCCCACTCTGCGCTGTTACGCATGGGGTCTAAATAAATTTTTCGTAGGTGATGTGCAGGCTTGAGGTGGCGATTGTCGCTCATCAGCATCTCTAAGCTTTGCGGATATTGCTTATTGCCTTGTGGAGATTTTTCATAGTAGCTAGCAATGGCGTTGCGAAATTGTTTACCTACAAATAATAGTTGCACTTCACGCTCACGTTGCGCAGTTTGGGCAATGTCTTGTGAAGCAGCAGTGAGGGTAATTGCCATCACCGCAAGCACTAATAGCAGAGTAATGTAGGCAAAGCCTTTATCGGCATGACTGTTGTTACCATTCACCATAGAGCGTGCCATTGTTTGCGGTGTTTGGCGAGCCGCTTCGTACATCGTAAACGCCAGCAGAATGGTCTGGCGGGTCTATTGTGACCCAATCAGCTTGCTCTGTAATTGGGTCTATGGGAATTTCTCGCAGATATTTGTGTTCTGCCAGCACACTTAACGATGGTGGGTAAGCCCCTTTGTCAGCATGATAATGACCAATCGCATCGCGCATAGTAGCAAGATCCTCTCGCAATACTGCTTCTTTGGCGCGTTGCAAGCCAGCAAAGTAGCGTGGTACCGCAATGCTGAGTAGTAAAGCGGCAATGGCCATTACAATCATGAGCTCAATAAAGGTGAAGCCTAGCGAGGGTTGCTTTTTGTTACGCATATTTTCGTATTTACCATTGGTTGTATGGAATATCATTTAAGCCTTTCTGCGGGCTTAGTGAATAAACGTCAAAAACATCTACGCCAGCAGTGGGGCGGTCTGGTGGGCTGTCATAGCTACGTGTTCCCCATGTTTGGGCATTCGTTAAGCGGCTATCGTTAGACATAGGGTCGCGCGGTAAGCGGCGCAGAAAGTAGATTTTCTTTTTTTTCAGGTCTTTTGCATCTTCAATGCCTTCAGCAAGCACTTCTAAACTTTTTGGGTAGCCTGAGTCTTCAACCTGCTTGATGATTCTGCCTTCATCACTCGCCGTTTTAAAGGCATCAATTGCCTCACGAATTTCGCGTAAATTGCGGCGCAAATCCGTTTCTTTTTGGCGTGTAGTTATCAGCTCTACATAAGGTACAGCAACGCTTGCTAGCAAGGCTAGTATAGCTACAGTGATAATGATTTCAATATAAGAAAAGCCGCGCATCAATTGCATAAGTGTTATCGTATATTACGAATACGCTCAATGGCCGAAGAAAGCTCAGGCGACAATGGTACGTTTAAACCTTGCGGTTTTTCAGCAGGCGCGGCGGCTGGTGCGGCAGGCGTAGCTGGAGCACCAAGTGGGCGGCCAACGGTAAACATTTTAGCTAACCCTTCTTGTGTGGTGGGGGCTTTAAAAGACCGCCCAGCTTGTGCTTCGCTACCTATCCAGTATTCTGCTAGTTCAGCAGAAGGCGTATTTTTTTCGCGAATAATATGTGGTGTAATAGATAAAACAATTTCAGTTTTTGTTTTTTCATCCCCATGGTTAGAAAATAAACGCCCAAGTAGTGGTAAGTCACCTAACCCTGGGAGTTTGCTCACATTTTTGCGATCTTCATCGCTAATCAACCCTGCTAGCACTTGTGTTTCACCATCTTTAAGGCGTAGCTGCGTGTTTGTGCTACGCGTGCCAATTTGATACACCACCGAGCCGCTATTGGTTTTAGTTGCAGTGCCAATAGAGCTCACATCTAAATTCACTTTGATGTTGACATCGCCACCCAAGCTAATGTTTGGCTCAACTTCTAGTTTTAGCCCTGCATCTATGTATTGCACATTTTCTGAAATGACCCCTGTTGAAGAAACGTTTGAGGTAATAATCGGCACACGGTCACCAATATGAATGCGTGCTTTATCTTTGTTTTTAACGCGAATACGTGGGTTAGCCAGTAAATTAACATCTGAATCTTTACCATTAAATACCACAGAAGGATTAGGGCTCACACCTATTTTATCGCGATTGATATTTTCTAAGCTTCTTAAAGTTAATCCAGCCGCAGGCGAAATCAGCGTGAGTTGATTAGGCCATGTTGCGCCAATATCTAAATTACGGGTGCGTTTAACTTCTAACACCTCAAGCTCTAGCATCACCTCAGGGTCAGGAATATCCTGAGAAGCAATAAGTTTCTCTGCCAAGCCCATGATGTCTTCAGTATCCTTAATCATAATCATCGGCAAGCGATCGTCCGTTTGCACTTGTTTAATACCTAGCATAGACGTTAGCAAACTACCGATAAGTTTAGGCTCAGCATATTCTAAAAAGAAACTACGAATCACTAAATCTTGATACTCCCGTATTTTGGTGGGATTATTGGGGTATAGCACCACAGAGTTTTCATTTAAAATTTTCATCCGCAATTGATTAGTTTGTGCGAGTAATTCAATCGCATTTTCTAGCATCACATTATTAACAAATAGTGTAGCTTTTTGCGTGCTGCTAATTTCTTGGTCAAGAATAAAATTAACGCCCGTTCCTTTAGAAAGCGATTCAATAATGACTTTAAGTCCCACATCGCGAAACTGCAAAGAAACTGGGTTTTTGTAACTCAAGCGTTTACGTAACATTTCTGCACGCTTTGCATCTTGCTTAGTAATCAGGTCTTTATATAAAGCACGCGCTTCTGTGTGGTTAGGGTTTTCAACCAAAATGCTACGTAACTTAGCGGCGGCGATTTTATCTTGGTCGTCAGATTTTCCTAGCAACGATTTAGCTTCGTCTAACAAAGTAAGGTGGATGCGGCGCGCTGAAACATCACGCAACCCTTCGGCAGCACGCAAATGATTAGCATCTAATGTTTTTAATGCTTGAAAGCTTTGCTCAGCCAAGTCTAAATCACCACGGTTTAACGCATCATCAGCCGTTTTAAGTAACTTAATCACCTCAGCATTATATTGCTTAATAGCGTTAATTTTGTCTGGTGCTTGCTCACTGCTTTGCGTGGGCTCATCTTTAGTGCGTATTTTTTTAGTGAGTGCGCTCATGGAGAACACATTGATGGTGTCGCAACCTGTTGCACTGAGTAGCAATGCAAGCATCAGCGCACTTAAGCGTGTGCAACGGTAGGTTTGTTGATAGTTCATAATGGGGTTCATCCTATTAGTGCTTTGCTTGGTTGATTATTCCACTGGTATTTCTTCATCAGTTGGTGTGCTAGGCTGTACGATATGAGGTGCCGCACGTATGGTCTGTGGCGTATTTAATGGCAAATATAAGATACTGACACCCTCGTTCTCAATAGATACCACTTTATATTGTGCATCCAAAACCTCACCTTGTTTGACGGTCAGTAAAGTTTCACCTTGTTGTATAAAACCTTTAGTTTGTCCATTTTCAACCATTTTACCCACAAAATTATAAGGTACAGGTGGTGCAGTAGGCACAATAATCACGGGCTTAGCAACGATAACTTTTTCTGCGCTGGCAATCACAGGTATTCCAAATAAATTGGCTGGAGTAGCAGTGCTACTTAAGCGTGCATTTAATTTAAAAGCAATTTGATTACTCACAGAAGTGGCTAGCGTGTGCTCACGCTTGACTTGCACGGCATTTACCACAAGTGCTTCATCTTGCTCTGCAGGAGGAGCTTTCCAAACCAACACTAGGGTGATGGCAAGCATAATCCCTAAAAATAACCAGCGTTTTAATGGCGTATTATTCATTGCGCCACCAAATGTAATGTAAGCCTAACATCTACCATTACCGTTTCTGCTTGCGCATTTTCACGATTAAAAATAAGTTGGTCTAACGACACATAAGGCAAGGTGGCGAGTGTTTCTAGCAAAAAACTTTTAGCCGAGGCATACGGTGCTTCAAATAAAAAATCAATATGGTATTGCTCTACGCTTTCACCTTGTTTGCGCTCACGTTTGTAGCTCACCTCACCTAAGTTAAGGTGTTTTTTTTCTGCTTGGTCAAAAATCGTTTGCAGTTGCGCGGTCATCATTGCATCAGAGGATGGCAGTGAAGCTAAAAAAGCCTGAGCGGGTGAAGTCACCACCACCGTGACTTTAGGCACGCTTACAACACTGGTTTGCTGAGAAATTTCCGCCAATTTTTGTTGTGTAGGCACGAGCACCCATTGCCAATAAACGAGCGAACTTAGAGCTAACAGCACTGCTACAATACCGATAACCCCTAATTTATCAGTGAGGCGAAATAATAACCATTGCACTTGTTTCATTAAAATTTCCACTCCGCATGTAAGGTAAATGCCAGCGTTTTTTGTGTTTCACCTTCTATCACACTTTGGTTCATGAGGGTCGCTTCTTGCAAGGAGTGTTGTTGTTTGAGTGTTTCTACATACGCCATCATTGCGGCAACATTATTGGCTTCTCCACTCAAGATGATGTCATTCTTTATGGGGTTAGGTTGCACTGAAGTGAGTTTGATTTGTGGATGTTGCGTTTGCACTTGCTCTAACGTAGTGAGCAGTGCGTGCCAAGGGATATTCAATTGGCGTAAGGTGTTGGTTGCCATCGTTTGTGCTTTAATTTCATCCTCTGAAAAAGCGGGCTGCTTTGAAACTGCCAGATTAACATTGGGCTGGCTGGCTGCTAAGTCGTCAATTTTTTTTGTGATGTCATGATGTTTAAATAACAAGCTTACTAATATCAGCATCAAGCCAGCCACAATAAGCGCGGTAATTTTGCGCATATTGGCTTGTTTGTGCGATGAAAAATTTAGATTAAGTGATTTCATCATCCATTGCGTGATTCATTGATTAAAATAGAAGCACCATGGCGGTAAGTATTTTTAGCCAGCGACAGCACATTTAAACCTTGCAGTGGTTGGTGTGCAATCAATTCATCTGACCCAAAATAAGCTAAACGCCCAGTGGGATGACTTTTTAAATGCATGGCACGGGCGAGCATATTGACGCACTCTTGCGCAGCTTGCCCCGCTGGCGGCGTTGCCACAGCAAAGTTTTGCCATTCCCCCGCTTCAAACATTGCTAATAAAAGATGATGTGGCTCAGCGATGAGCAAGCAATCGCAAGTGGTTATTTCAGCCTGATAACGGTTAAAAACAGTCATTAACGCAGGTTCAATACCGTGAATATGCAAGTTAAATTGTGTCGCAATGCTTGCTAATTGCATGGTGAGTGCATGATCCATCGCGCAGGCTAGCGCAGGTTTGCCATATCCTTGCAGTGCTACTTGCACTTGCCAATCATCACACACCGCACCAAAAGCTTGCCTAAAGTGATGCTCACCTAAACCTTGCCAATCTTGTTGCGAGAAAACACCCTCTTGCCAAGGCAACACCGCTTGCCGCACAAAATAATGCGAAATCACAAAACGCACATGCTTGAGTGACAATTCAGGAAGCAATTCCACCAAGTTTTGTAACAATGCATCCCAACGTTGCGGTGTGGTATGGTGAGTGAGCATTTGCGCAGTGGCACTATTGGCATGACACAAAGCCAAACCTTCAGGCGCAATTAAAATGCTACTAGGCTTAGACCACGGAAGTAACACGATTCACCTCCTGCACTGTGGTTTCGCCACGCCATGCTAAATCTAATGCCGCCTCACGTAGCGAATGTGTGCCATGCTGATGCGCGTATTCTTTAATTTGGCGAATTGATGCCCGCGCAGTAATCATTTCGCGCAATTCATCATCCAAACAAAGCATTTCAGCCACGGCGCGTCTGCCTTTGTAGCCTGTACCACGGCAAACCCCGCAACCTTTGCCTAACACTGGCTGCGCAGTAGGTGGTGGGGTAACCCCTGCCAAGGCAATCAGCTGATGATCAATCGGCACAGGTTCGGCGCATTGGGTGCAAACAGTGCGAATTAAACGTTGCGCCACAATGATATTAAGCGCAGAAACAAAGCTGTAAGGATCAACCCCCATGTTTAAAAAACGTCCAATCACATCAAACACATTATTCGCGTGTACTGTGGTAAACACCAAATGCCCCGTGAGCGCAGATTGCACCGCGATTTGCGCGGTTTCATTATCCCGAATTTCACCCACCATGATTTTATCTGGGTCATGACGCAAAATCGAGCGCAAGCCCCGTGCGAAAGTGAGTCCTTTTTTCTCATTTACGGGAATTTGCAACACGCCTGCTAATTGATATTCTACGGGGTCTTCAATGGTAATAATTTTATCTAAACCATGATTGATTTCACTAATTGCCGCATACAGTGTGGTGGTTTTTCCGCTCCCTGTAGGGCCTGTTACCAGCACCATACCATAAGGGTTAAGAAAATGGCGGCGCATGACTTGCATGACTTCTTCATCAAAACCTAAGTAATCTAAGCGTAGCCCTTTGACGTGGTCAGCCAAAGATTGCTTATCTAACACGCGAATGACGACATCTTCACCATGAATGCTCGGCATGACAGAAACGCGAAAATCCACATCGCGCCCACGATACACCGCCCTAAAACGCCCATCTTGCGGCACGCGTTGCTCAGTAATATCTAACTCTGCCATCACTTTAATACGTGAAATCACTTGGTCAGCCATTGCAATTTCACTCACCGCGCCTACTTGGCTCATCACGCCATCTAAGCGATATTTAATGGCTAAGCCGTTAGGAAGGGTTTCTAAATGAATATCACTGGCATCGGCTTTTAGCGCATCATAAAGCGTTGAGCGCACCAATTTAACAACAGGGCTGGCATCGCCCTCAATAGAGTGAAGCGAAAGCTCTTCAATTTGGCTTGCATCATCGCCGCGTTGCCCTGTTAAACCAATGGCAGAATCTACGGCACGCATGGTTTCTTCTTGCCTTGCGAGGTAGGCGGCAATGTCAGTGCGGTGCGCTAATCGCGTATGAAAAGCCTGTGCAAGTTTAACCATTGCCCATGCGCCTATTTGCGCATCAAAAACATCAGCAAATACAAATAGCAAACCTTGTGTTGGGTGCTGTAATGCCACGCACTCACGTTGTAGTGCTTCAGAAAAATGAATGCCCGCAAAAAATGCCTCGCATTGCAACATTTCATCTAAGCTAATGGGTTGATATGCATAAGCCTGTGCAAGGTTTAAGGTCAACTCGGTTGCAGATAAACCGCTGTGTTCTTCAATATACGTGATGGGGCGTTGCCCTTGTGTAAGCGCATCCGCACGTAGCTGGGCAATTTTTTGTAAAAACGTTTGAATGTGTGCTGTCGTATTCATGTCGGTTTTTATTGAATTCCGCTTGCTAGCTCAAAAATTGGCAAATACATCAATAATACAATAATGCCTATCACCAAACCAATGCCTATCATCAGCACAGGCTCAACCAACTTAGTAAAAGCATCCACCCATCTTAACATTTCTTCTTCATGGTAGCTGGCAGCGTGTTCCATCATGGCATCTAGCTGACCTGATTTTTCACCCGCGCGAAATAATTGCAAAGCCACAGGCGTAGTCAATCCAAATTGCAACATGGCTTCAGAAAAAGACACTCCCTCACTAATACGCTTTTGTGCCATTTGAATCGGGTGTTGCAGCGTTTGACCAAGCAAATCATTTACCATACTCAGCGCGCTCACCAAAGGAATACCACTACGCAATAACATCGCAAAAGTGCGATACAAACGGCTAAGATGATACACGCGCAAACGATTACCCAAATGTGGCAAGTGCAACACCCATGCGCCAATTTTTGCGCGTACACTGGGCTGCGCTAACAAACCAATCACGCCCACCACAGTCACCACCAATACTCCCAATATCAATGCGCCATGATGCTCAACCAATTGCCCAAGCTTTAATAAAGTTTCAGACGCAAGCGATAAATTATTCGTACGCGATTCATAAATTTTGCTAAACCTAGGTACCACATAACCCAATAAAAACACCAACACTAAAGCCCCGAAAAACAACACCAGCGTAGGATAAATAGAAGCACTGATTAAACGTTTGCGTAAAATATCCACCTGCTCTAAATAAAGCGAATAACGCGCTAAGCCTTCGGGTAAATTACCTGTGGTTTCACACGCTTTTACGCTAGCTACAAATAAATGCGGAAAATGCGCAGGCATGGTAGCAAGGGCATCAGAGAGCATTTTTCCTTCATTCACCAAACCTCCTAAGCGTAGTAGCACATCGCGTGTTTCGGCTTTGTTTTCTTTGTGCGCCAAGGTAGCAAGCACCTCAGGTAAAGGCAAACCTGCTTGTAATAAAATACGCAACTCTTGGCAAAACAATAACAGTGGAAACTGTGCCGCACGCGGCTGAAGGCTCAAGCGAGCGAGCGGCTCAACACGCAATACCGTAAACCCCTGTTGCTCGGCCAACTGGCGTGCGTGCGCAAGGGTACCCGCCTCAATCTGCATGGAGATTGGCGCACTGGCTTGGAGTTTTAAAACGCGCAGTTGAAATTGCATGTGAAATTAAAATAAATAAGCGTGAACGGCTAATGATTACTTAAATCGGCATCATCCTCTTTGCCACCCACTTTGCCATCTTTACCCAATGAAATTAAATCGTAATCGCCTGCCTCTCCTGGCATACGGTATTGATAAGGCGTGTTCCAAGGGTCAGGCGGAATCGCTTTTTCAAGATACGGCCCTTGCCATTTAGCCTCGCCACTGGGTGCGACTAACAAAGCCTGCAAGCCAACTTCTTGAGATGGATAATGCCCCGTATCTAATCGGTACATGTCTAAAGCTTTGCTAATGGCGGAAATTTGCGCTTTAGCGGCTTTAACCTCTGATTTACCTAATTGGGAAAAATAACGCGGCGCGACAATACTCACCAACAAACCAATAATGACCACTACGACCAACAGCTCTAGCAACGTAAAGCCAGATGAATAAGGACGATTTAAACAGCGGCGAGGTTGCATCGCAAAACTCCAAAACAAATAAATAGTGCCTATTATGGCAGAAAAAACCCCCGCCTAGGCGAGGGTTAAGTGACAACTCAAACTAGGTGAGACAAAGTTTAAATTATGCTCCTGGTGGAGCTGGTAATGGACGAATACCGAAGTCAGCTGCATTTGCTGGCAGTGGGAAAGTCGTTCCTGGATCATAAGGTGTTGGATCCGTCTCGGGATTACATGCTGGTTGCTCACCCAAAGCTGTTGGAAGTGCTGGACCTGGAATCAATTTTAAACCATCATCATTCGGTTGAAAGTTTTTTGCTAAAGCAATACGCATACGGTAAGCTACGGCGTGGTCACGGCATGAAGTGTCACCAGAAGCACCAATCGCACCAATTTTAATTGCGCCTGATTTGTAAAGCGCAACACCGCCACCGAATACATTCACACCACCTGGGCGTTGGCCTTTAAGCGGGTCTGCATTGGTGCCAATAATGTTGGTAAATGCCAAGCCTGATGTGCCAGCACCATAAGCGGCTGCAGGGTTTACAGGGTTGCTATGTTGCAAGCCAAATAAGCTACCACCTTCATAGGTTAAAGCAGTAATAAAGCCAGTTGAAAGTGCCAACCCATTGATGCTAAATGCATTAGCGGTATTTGCTTTTTGTGCAGAAATCACACGGCTACCCAACCATGCGCTGGTGCTTACTTTTTTACCTGGACCTACGATAGGCACTGTGCTTGAACCATCTGTTGCATACACGTGGCATACAGCACCTACTTCATCCACCATGGTAAGCCACATGGGCAAACCAAAACCAAAATCACCTGTTTCAACCACTGCGGTTCTCGCAGCAGTTTCAAACGCAGTACGTGTTACATCAGTACAAGCAGCTGATGCTGAAGTTGATGCTACAACAGACATTGCTGCCACTGCTGCCATCATACTTAATTTAAATGTGTTACGCATAATAACCCCTTGAATATCAATAAAAGACAAAGAAACTTACTGAAATAATTCCAGTAAGACGCCAATAACTCTAGCATAAAATTATGAAAAAATCACTATTCTCTATTTGTGTTAAATCAAATAATTTAAATTATGATGGTGATGATGTTTAGACGGTTGTAACCATGCAAAAATTGTACGTTGAGGATGGCGAACAAAGAAAAAATGGCGTATGCAAAAAAGCCCCACGCGTGTGAGGCTTTTTTGCATACGCCATTTTTTCGGCAGGTTTTTTGAAAAACTTAGACGTATTTAAATATGGTGCCCAGGGCCGGAATCGAACCGGCACGCATTGCTGCGCGGGATTTTGAGTCCCGTGCGTCTACCAATTCCGCCACCTGGGCTTTTTGGATTACACATTACTGTATAATTGCTAAGCAGTTATTATAGCAAGCTATGAGCCGTATGAAAACCCAAGATTTCGATTTTTATCTACCAACACACTTGATTGCACAACACCCCACCACTGAACGCACCGCTAGCCGCATGTGTCATGTCAATGGTAACCATATTACCGATACAACATTTGCGCATTTGCCTGCTTTTTTAAATCAAGGAGATTTGCTTGTTTTTAACGATACTCGAGTAATTAAAGCGCGCTTGTTTGGACATAAGCACTCAGGCGGTGCGGTTGAGGTGCTGGTAGAGCGCGTAATCAACGCGCATCTAGTTTATGCACACGTGCGGGCATCGCGTGCGCCCAAAGTAGGCAGTTTAATACGTTTATCAGATGCATTTGATGCCCAAGTCACCGCGCGTCATGATGATTTATTTGAACTACAGTTTTTAGATGACGCCTCAGTATTCACTTTGCTAGATCAATACGGCGCACTGCCATTACCGCCTTATATTACCCACGCTGCTGATGCGCAGGATGAAGAGCGGTATCAAACCGTATTTAGTAAGCATTTAGGTGCAATAGCTGCCCCCACGGCAGGTTTGCATTTTAATGAGTCCATGCTAGAGCGTATTCAGAAAAAAGGTGTGAATATCGCTTATGTGACGTTACACGTGGGCGCGGGGACTTTTCAGCCTGTGCGGGTTGAAAACATTGCGGCGCATAAAATGCACAGTGAGCTTTATCATATTTCACAAGAGACAATTGATAAAATTGTGGCGACCAAAAACAATGGGGGCAAAGTGATGGCAATAGGCACTACAGCCCTACGTGCCTTAGAAAGTGCCGCGC
>JABFSF010000084.1 GCA_013140755.1 Methylotenera sp.
TATTAGTTGCTGATGGTAAGGCGCAGCCGTTTGATGGCGATTTAGAAGACTACAGCCAATGGCTCAATGTGCAACGTCAAAAAGAAAAACAAGCCGCACTCTCAGTTGGTGTAGATAAATCCAATAAAAATGATCGTGCCGCCAATAAAGCCCAGCGCCAAGCAAGAACTGCTAAGCGCCGCCCCTTATTGAAAGAGGTTGAGCAAATTGAGCGCAATATGTCGCAATGGCAGGTGGATAAAAAAGCGTGCGATGTGCGTTTAAATGAGTCAACGCTTTATTCAGCTACAGATAAAACTGAATTACAGCAGCTATTAAAAACGCAAGCAGACTTATCAAGCAAGCTTGAAGCCGCTGAAACGCGCTGGCTAGAGCTGCATGAACAGTTAGAAGCTATTCCCGCAATTGATTAGATAGGAAAATAATGCAATACACATACGCCCAACGATTGAAACTCATGCACGCACTTTGCTTGGCAAGCACCTTGCGTGATGACGAAGTGCCCAATACTAATTTAGAGGCTTATGATGCGCTTAATGCGGCTGATTATCTCAGTTGCTACGTCACGTTTAAAGCTATTCAAGCGGCCGAACGCACGCCTTTAATAGAGCGCAGCGAAAATTTTGATATGCTCAGCGTGTATCAAGCTTATGCACTACTGAGCTATGCGTTTTTTACTTCGCCTTTAAAGCAGGATGATATTCAGCCAAATTTTCAAACTGCACAAATCACCATCGCAAAAACACTGTTTGCGGGTTTGCCTGATGCTGAGTTGATAGAAATTATTGAGTCTGGCTTGAGTAAATTTCAGTTGATTGCTGATGCAGATACGATGCATTGGGTAGAGTATCGAGAAAATTTAGACAAGCTGGTCGTTGCCTTTTTAATTGCGGGGACAGATGATGAAAGTCCGCATGCTGTACAAGAGGTATTGCCGATTTTCGGTCAATTACTGAGTCAGCTTTGTGAAGCTTTTGAGAATATTTAGTAGCTTGCTTTTTCCTCAAAAAAGTAACCTACATTAGTGCATTAAGCTGCACTAATGTAGAGATACGTTAGGATAAACCTTTAAACGGCCACTTCAATTTCAGGCATCCCCATACGTGCCTTGGTGAGTGCCATGCCTAAGTTGGCTGTTTTTCTGCATACAAAAACAGCAACATAATCAGGGTATTTTTTACCACGTAAGAAAATGTGTAGCAAATTATCGCTATTCACAATAATTTCTTGAAAGTAATGGTGACCATCATCTTTAACGCCACGGGCTTTTTTAAACATTTGTTCAATGGCTACCACATTCTGCCCTGCAAACATATCTGCTGTAGCAGCGGCTACTAAGCCTAACACTTCCGCTGGGTGTGAATCGACTGTTTTCACTGACAATAACATGCCAGAGGTAATGTCCACATAACCGCCAGCTAAGCATTCAGGGATGGTTGTGACTACTTTGTTAATTGCTGCATCTAAACTCATTTTATGACTCCACGTTGATTAAGTTAAAAAATATTAAAGGAAACATTATTAGCGCATTCTTCTGAGAATATCATTCTCAAATTCTGCTAAAAACGTTTCTTGTACTACACTTTGAATAAAACCAGGGTTGATTAACCTCAATCTTCTCATTGCCTCTTCTGCTGAGAGGCCTCCTTCTTTAATCATCCAAGCGGCAAGCACGGTACCCGTTCTGCCTAAACCTGCTAGGCAATGCACGGCGAGTACTTCTCCTTGGCTAATCAATCTTTGCATTTTTAAAAGCAACATGTGCATTTGTGAAAGCGAAGGGGCTTCTCTATCATAAATCGGCAAATGCACATTGCTTAATCCCGCTGCCTTGAGTTCAGCTTGGTAAATATCTTCTTCTGTTAAGGTAATCAGCACCGTAATGCCGATGTTGGCAAGCAGATCTAGGTCGTAGCTCATGGGTGCGCTTACCCCTGGCATTGGACAACCTGCAATCATGCCAGGCACAATCCATGAAAAACCCGCAGGTCCGCGTGAAACGCTGGTGTCGTGTTTGCCAATTTCAGCCACAATGCTAACGCCATCCGCAGAGGGTGCAGGGAGCTCAAGCAACTGTTTAACTGGCTCTGTAGTGAGTGTTGCTTGTTTAGGAGGCGGGCTTATTGCATCAGCACGTCGTGCGTTTGTATCAACGGCAGGCACTGTTTGGAGTGTTTCTTGAATTAAGTGTTCTTTCGCTAAAATTTCTTGTGCTACTTGTTGTTGCGCAAGTGTTTGTTGAGAATAAACCTGCTGTTTCATGGCTTCTTTTTTAGCCTGTATTGCTGCTACATTGGCTTTTAGTTTTTCATCTTTTTGGGTTTCGGTAGTAGCACGGGTTAATGCTGTGGTATCAGTGCTGCTTTGTGTATTTGTTTGTGCAGTAGGGCTTGCATTAATACTGGGTTGTGTTATCTCTACTGGTTTATCTAACTTACCAAAAGAGCGTATTGCATCAAGTGCAGCTTGTGGTAATGGCGGTGGTGGTATTGCGTCATCTGCTAAGTTTTCTCTGCGGGCATCAGGGGCTGCAATACTTACGCTACCTGTTTTGACAAATTGTTCAACAATACTATTAGGTGACTCTTTAGCAAAAAATGCACTGGTAGCCCCATAAAACTGCACACGACCACCTGCGATTAACACAATATCATCGGCTAAGTCTTGCGCCTGCTCTTGACTATGCAACACTACCAAGAGCTTGACTTTTGTGCTTAAGCGTTTAATAAACTGCTTAATACGTATTACGTCTTGTGTGCTTAAGCTATAGGTAGGCTCATCTATCATTAACAAAGGCGGGTTAATAGCAGATGAAGCTAAAATAAGTGCAATACGTTGCCATAATGGGGCAACATCAATAAACCGTAATTCCAGCATAGACAGTAGTTCTGGCACATCAAAGTCTGCAATAAGTTGAGTAATGAACGCATTTTTAATCGCACTGTTCACGCTTGAAAATTTGGCGGTTGATAAAATGACGTTTTGTAAAGACTCTGTCAGTTGATTGATTTGCTGGCGCACCAAAATGGGCTGGCTGTTGGGTGATGCTGGTGCGTTAAGGTTGATTAAATTGCCAGCAACAGTAATTTCCCCCCAATACTTAAAGCGTGGGTTATTTTGATGAACACCTACCAAGCTACATAGTAGAGAAGATTTACCAGTGCCTACAGGCCCCATAAGCACGGTAATGCCTGATGCAGGCAGACCTAAAGTAATGTCTGCTAACACTACTTTATGGCCAAAGCATAATCCAAACTCTTTAAGTGCTAGGCTATGGGTTATGTGCATTTAATAAAACCTTAAATTTAAAAAAAGTAAACAATTGTTAATTTTTTTAGTGTGACTATTTTCGCATAACTTTGTTACAAAAATAAAAATAAAAATAAAAATAAAAATAAATAAACTCAATGAGATAACCATAAATAACTTAAGGTTAATAGCACTTCAAGATTTAAAAGCAAAAATTAAGCCAAATATATAATTGGCATGGCGGTAATCTTACTTTTAGGGGGAGTGTTTGTTTTTAGGTGTAATAACTAATCGCTAGACTTAAAGTAATGACAGATGTTCTGTGGGATATAGCTCTTGCCCATGTCACCATACACTCACTGGGTTTATATCTGGTGCTTTAGGTGATGATTTTGGTTACTTAGTGTGGCAAAAATGGGCATTATTTAGAAATTTTTTTACTGAATACGCGTGGTAAAGGATGTGGGTGGCTGAAATAAACCATTATGGTGGTTAATTTCAGCCATGCATTACCATTGCCAACTGTAGGCTATGCCAAAAGAATCTTCATGCATTTTTAGGTTGGCGTTGCCGCCACCAAAGCCAGCAGGCGGAAATCCTGCTGGAATAGAGCGATTGCCACGTACTTTTTCTTCAAATGCGTGCATGTACGCAAATGAAAGCTCTGATTTGTTGGCAAAAGTATAGCTGGCACCGAATGTGAGGTGATCTTGCACCACGCCTGGGGCTAATACATTAAACAGTGTTTCTGTGCTACGTATCGGTTGGCTGCTATGGTTGTAGCCTGCGCGCAGTGTGAGTTGCTCATTGTAGATGTAGTTTGCACCTAACTTCACTGCGGTAACGTCGCGCCATGCGAATCCTGAGCCTTTGTTGCTACCTAGCGCATTGCCAGCAAATAAATTGCTGAGCGATAAATTACCAACCGAGTTCACATCACTGTAGTTAATTTTTTCAATATCTGCGGCTAAGGTAAGCTGTGATGTGGGTTTTACAGCAATGCCGATGCCGTAGTTCTCTGGTACGTCAAAATCTCCACTTTCAGCAAATAAGCCTTGGTATTTGTTAAATTTACTCATGCGTGTTTTGCTTTGGTAAGTTGCACCCACGCTTATTGCTTCGTTAATCTGTCCAATCCAGCCCACACGCACACCTAAGCCTGTAGAGGAGTCGTGCCCTTTGTTAGTGACGCGATTAGGGTGTGTAGAGAAATTTTGAAAATTTTGTAAACCTTTTGCTTCAAAGCGTTGGTAAGCGAGATTAAGTGATAAACCAAGGGTGTTATTGGGTGTTACTTTCCAAGCAACGGTTGGCGCAATAAATAGTTGTGCCATATCAATGCCAGCGGGCGTGTTGCCAAGTAGGGGAATGGCTTTTTTGTAATCAGTATTCATTCCGCCGTTGCCATAAACACTGACACCTAATGAAATTTCTGGTGTAATCACTCGGTTATAACCAAACTCGGGAATGATAAAATTTTCTGTGTCGTTCGCATCATATTTGCCATCAACACCAGGAAACGCATTACCAGTAATCGTGGTTTCGCGTTGTGGGCGAAACCACGTCGCGCCAATATCAAGGCGTTCACCAATCAAACCCATCCCTGCAGGGTTGGTTGCCGCCGCAATTGAATCTTGCGGAAATGCAATGCCAGCCCCACCCATGCCTTGTGCCTTAACGCCATAGCCATGTGAAAAATAACCATCGGTTGCTTGGGCTTGTGCAACTGTTAATGTTGAAATAATGGCAAAAAATAAGGGTTTGAGTTTCATATTAAACTTCAGTTAAAAGTGATGGGTGCTAAAGATAGCAAATATTGATCAAAACCAAAAATACTTTTTTTGAATATCGGTATAACTAAATTGCATATTAGATATTTTACTAATGAATTAAGTGCTTCTTAAGTTTACGTTAAGAATCACTGCTTATGATTTGCCTCACATCACTTTATTAAGGAGGCAAATGATGGAAACCATAACTTATCGCAGACAAAAAGTGTATGACCCTGTGCTACGGATTATTCATTTATGGAATGGCTTATCAATTCTTTTTTTGATGATGACTATTTGGTTGTCAGACCTGTTTGAAAAGGGAGTCGGGGAAGACACCTTATGGCAGATACACATCAATGTTGGTTATGCATTGGTGGTGGGTATTGTTGCTCGCTTGGCATGGGGTGTTGTTGGGTCAAGCCATGCAAGATTTACCGATATGTGGCATCCAGCGGCATGGTGGCGTGCGGTTCGCTACTTTGATTTTAAATCTCAGCCGCGTTTTGGACACCACGTATTAGCCAGCGGAGTTTATATCCTCGTTTATTTATTGCTCATTAGCATGGCAGTCACAGGCCTAGGTTTGGCTGCGGTTGAACATAGTACAGGCCCTTTAAATGTTTGGTTGGGCGATATGACTTGGTTAAAAGATACCTTTGAAGAGCCGCATGAGGTGATTTATTCCATGCTAATTGGCTTTGTTGTGATTCATATTGCAGCATTGATTTGGCATGAGCATCAAGATAAAACACCGCTAGCTCAAGCCATGGTCACAGGCTATCAATACACACTAGATAAAAGTGAAGGAGAACATCATGCGTAATTGTATTGCCTTATTAGGCTTATTAGTCAGCGTGAATGTATTGGCTGCAACACCGCAAGAGTTACTTAAACAATATGAGGTAATCGCTAAGCAAGAAGATCCAAAATTTGCTGGTTTTTCAGCTGAAAGAGGGGCTAGCTTTTATCAAATTGAGCGTCAGCATAGTAATGGTCAAAAAGTGAGTTGTGCGAGTTGTCATACGGCTGACCCGCGAAAGCAAGGTAAAACACGTGCAAATAAAGTGATTGAGCCGATGGCAATAGCCTATCACCCGCAACGCTTTACCGATGCCGCTAAGGTTGAAAAATGGTTTGGTAGAAATTGCAAAGATGTGCTTGAACGCGCCTGTAATACCCAAGAAAAAGGGGATTACATACAGTATTTGGTGAATTTAAAATGAGGAGATTAACCATGAAGAGTTGGATAAATTTTTTAGTGCTGATGACCAGTATTGCCTCAACAAGTACCTTGTTAGCTAGTGGTAGCATAGAGACTGGAAATGGTCAAATGTTACCTGTCACCCATGCTAAATGGAAAGCAGAATGCAGTAGTTGTCATACGTTGTATCACCCTAATTTGTTGCCAGAAAAATCTTGGAATAAAATCATGGCAGGTTTAGACCAACACTTTGGTGAAAATGCGAGCCTTGATGCAATCACGCGCGATGAAATCACACGTTTTTTGGCACTTCATAGTGCAGAAAAGTCTGACAACCGTCGTGCGCAACATATCAATCAGTCAATTTCAGCCAGTGATGTACCGATACGCATTACCCAAACACGCTATTTTATGAGTAAGCATGATGAAATATCGGCATCTACCTTCAAACGTAAAAGTATAGGCAGTACTGCTAATTGTATTGCTTGTCACCAAGGGGCTGAAAAAGGTAATTTTTCTGAGTCGCAAGTAAAGATTCCACGCTAATATAAGCACATGCGAATTTTATTGATAGAAGATGACTCCCTGCTGGGTGATGGCATACGCGTTGGCTTAAAGCAAGTAGGGTTTGCGGTGGATTGGGTGCAAGATGGCTTGGCGGCAAAGCTGGCTCTTGAAACTGAAAGCTATTTAATCATGGTGTTAGATCTTGGTTTGCCAAAATTAAGTGGCATGGATTTACTTAAGTGGTTACGTGAACGACAGCTTAATTTACCTGTATTGATTTTGACTGCACGAGATACTGTGGCTGACCGTGTGGCTGGGTTAAATGCGGGTGCGGATGATTATTTAATTAAACCTTTTGATTTAGATGAGCTTATTGCGCGGGTTAATGCTTTATTGCGACGTAGTGCAGGGCTGACCACGCAAAGCGTACAACATGGCGAAATTGAACTCACGCCTTCTATGCATCAGGTGAGTAAAAATGGGCAACTGATAACACTTTCCTCACGCGAGTTTATGTTATTACACGAGCTTTTGTTACATGTGGGGCGCGTGCAATCACGCGAGCAGCTTGAACAGCATCTTTATGGCTGGGGTGAAGAAGTTGAAAGTAACTCCGTAGAAGTCCACATTCATCATTTACGCAAAAAATTAGGGTCTGACTTAATTCGTACGCTACGTGGTGTAGGTTATGTCATTGATAAGATAGCACCGCAAAAATGAAAAATTTACGCATGAACTCCTTACGTTTTCGTCTTGTGTTGTTGTTATTGCTTGGTTTAAGTGCAGCATGGTTAGTCGCAGCATGGTTTACCTATGCTGAATCACGTGAAGAAATGGATCAGTTATTTGATGCCCAACTTGCACAATCTGCACAGGTATTGCTTGGCACAACGCGCCACGAGCTGCATGAGCGGATTGAACATGGAGATGATGAGCTTGCGTCATCACATGAGTACGCATTAAAGCTGGCTTTTCAAATTTGGGATGCACACGGATTATTAATGCGTTCTGCGACAGCACCTGATACGAAAATGGCGGGTGAAAATGAGGGGTATAGTGTGAGCCTCATTAATGCTGAACCGTGGCGAGTATTCACAAGATGGGATACACACCACGAGTTTATGATACAAGTGGCTGAGCCAATGTCAGGCAGGTCGTATTTGGCGCAGCACATCACACTTAAAATGTTGATGCCAGCTTTAATTGCCTTGCCAGTGTTAGCTACGCTTATTTGGTTTGGTGTTGGCGTTGGTTTGCGGCCATTGCAACAACTTAAGCAAGAAGTTGCGCAACGCTCAGTCAATAGATTAGATGCTGTAGCTATCATTAATGTACCAGAAGAAGTTAAACCTTTAATACAAGCATTAAATGACTTATTTGAACGTTTAAAATTGGCGTTTGAAAGTGAACAGCGATTTACAGCCGATGCTGCACACGAGTTACGCACACCACTTGCCGCACTTAAAGTGCAGGCGCAAGTTGCATTGCGGTCTAATCAAGAGGCAGAGCGTCATGATGCATTAGAAAATGTGGTGCGAGGCGTAGAAAGAGCTACACGGTTGATAGCACAACTGCTTGCCTTGGCAAGAGTTGACCCAGAGGCCGCTGCAATAGATTTTAAGCCACTTGAATTAAATACTTTACTAGGGGTGGTGCTGAGAGAGTTAGCCCCGATGGCATACGCAAAACAGATTGAAATCACGCTAGAAAATGAATCTAACAGTACAGTATTAGGCAATGATGCACAACTTAGCTTGCTTTTTCGTAATCTGATTGATAATGCGATTAGATACACACCAAGAGGTGGGCGAGTTTCAGTCAGCGTGCAAGATAAAAAAGGCGTATGTGTTGAGGTGTGTGATACAGGAGCGGGTATTCCTGAAGCGCAACGAGAGCAGGTATTAGGGCGTTTTTATCGGATTGCAGGCAGTGGGGAAGAGGGGAGCGGTCTAGGCTTATCGATTGCGCGCCGCATTGCTGAATTACATGGTGCACAGTTGTTGCTGAGTAATCGACCTCAAGGCACAGGCTTGTTAGTAAAAGTCTGCTGGGAATCTGTTAGGAGTTTAGGGTGTTCGTAAAATTTTGTGTATTGCAAAATTATAAGTAATGCTACAAGGAAGATAAATTTCGTAAATTAATATTGATTCTACTTTTTTGAAAGTCTGCTTTGTGGCAAGCTATTTTATGGTCAAAGGGCAAAGCACGACGCAATCTGGGAGTTCACCAATTTTCAATAGGTGGCAGAAATATCCCCATAGCTGCCTGTCGCCACCTAATGCTTTAGTCAGAAAAAAATGGCTGACCCTCGCAGATCAGCCTGCAACACCACGAATAAGACTTTTACCAATCCACACTTTCAGCTAGTCAACCACTTTGCAAATACTTTTCCTGCGATTGGATATGCAATCAATTGAGTCACTGGAACGATAACAATCACCTCTACTAATGTAGCTAGAGGCATCGATAAATGGTGCGTTATCCCGCCCAGTAAAAATAGTATGACTAGTAGGGTCGGATATAAAGCAATCCAACCCACAAGCAGTCGCTTCATGAGATTTTTATTAGAAATACTCATCATTTATATTCAAACAACAAATTGTGCAACACCGTCACGAAATGACCAGTCGATATCGTGGTTTTCAGTGATGGTAATCAACACATTGGCAGCAGAAATACCGGGGTTAGCTGACAGGTTTTCAGTTACCTTCTTGTAAAAAGCCTGCTTGGATTTGTTTGAGCGACCAGCTCTCATAACAAGATGCATCATCACGCGGTCTTCTTTACACATCTGTAACTGTAGGCATTCTGGATCAAGCTGATGGATAACTTGATAGCGGTCATCGTCAGGAAATCCCATGGTTTCAATCACTGCTGCGTTGATTCCATCGGCAACTGCTTTAATGTATTCGGGTGACTTGCCCTTAAGTATCGATATGTTCACGAGAGGCATGATTTTTTCTCCTATTGGTTTACATTCCATATATGTGTGCGCGTGAGCCAATTGCCATCTGAACTTTGCTCAAGTACGCTTGTGGTGATGCCCCCAAATGATGGCGTTTCACCATTGGTTTCTGCACCTTGAGCGTTCCATCTGGCAACCTGATAGATCATTTTATCTGTACCA
>JABFSF010000132.1 GCA_013140755.1 Methylotenera sp.
CCAATCTGCACGTGCTACAGTGGTGGATGAGAGCTTATTGCATTTTTATCATATAAAACGGTGGAAAATAGCCTAATTAGCAAAGACCTAAAATGCCCATAACTAGCGCCATAACTGGAACCTGTATCGTCTTAAATTTGACAAAACACGCTAAAGTCGTAGAATGTAATTAACTAGTGGGGACTAGGAATTCAGTATTACCTTCAACTGACTTAAGTGTATTCCGCTTGGGTCTTTTGCATTTTAATAGCCTGATAATTTAGGCTACTTTACTCAGTGAGCTTCTTTTCTTCGATACTTCCTTTCAAAAATGACAGTTGTTAAGACTGCCGCGTAATCAAATTACCCAAAACAATATTTCGTTTCTGGGTCATCTGAAAATCAAATTATCATAGTTTTTAAATCACGCAACTTTTGCTATAGCAATAACAATAACAATAACAATAACAATAACAATAACAATAACAATAACAATAACAATAACAATAAATCTATTTTCAAAAAAAATGCAATCACTATTTTTTGTTAACAAGATGATTTATATAGATAAATTGTAACTACTGGTTAATTTATGAACTACCAGTTACAAATTTTATGGGAAGAAATAAGAAAAGCCGCTTATTAGGCGGCTAGAATTGACAAGATAAATTTATATGATTGATCTGTGGTTTTATAACCACTAGTTAATTAATTGGTGACAGTAACTTCTTATTGAACTTGATGATCTGCTGAATAGGGCCCAAAGCAGACTTTCATTTCAGTTGTAAATTTCCTATAAGTGTAGTTCTTCAATTACAATTAAATTAATCCATTCTGCGTCTATATATTAATATTTCAATATAGAGACCGAGAAACAATAAAACCAAGAAAAGACAAGGGATCCCAGCCATGTGCCACGAAAATTCAATTATTAATTATACGGACCCATGGATCCATATATTAACTGTTAGACAGAAGAATTCCGTTAGCCAATTAGTCTTTAAGGAAGCGCGATGACTAAGGTGTTTCTCTATTGTGACGAATCCGGTGCAAAAGGTTACGCTAATCAGGACGAAACCTACCCCGGGGAGGTCGGAGTCTTCGCTGGAATTATGATTCCAGAGGAATGCATTACCACCGTGAAGAGCACCTTTGATCAGCTTGCAGCACGCCACATGCCGGTTTCTGGAAAACTTCATATCGCGGAACTCTCGCCTGAACAGCAAGGACGTATACGAGATGAATTATTTGCGGAGATAAAGCGCACCAAGTTCCCATGCTTCTGGTACGCAATTCACGTCTCTGGATTACATGCACATCACTCAACTCAGACTGCCTTCTTGAAGCAAAGCGCAGAGGAGCTTCGTTTAGCGCGCGGAGGAAACGATCCACGGATCAAGCAGGGTAGTTCGCGCGAAGAACCCGCCTCCATGCATGTAGAGCTTTTTTCTGGTCTTTACTCGCATCTTGTCGCGTTCTTGGTAGAGCGTGGACAGGAAGGCGTAGACATTGAAATTCGAACAGATCAAGTGGATATGCCGATCATGAAACGATTTGAGAAAGTTGCCGGCAATCCGCTAAATAACGATCCCCGAGTGTCGACAACTTCAGGCTTTGATACCGTAGAGAAAAAGGTTGTACGTGGTTCGGTCACGAGTTCGGTTCAATGGCCGCCAGAGCTTGAATTTTCGCCTGTAGTGAAAAGCTTGTCTATTGGGACGGTACCTCATAGCGATGGCCTAGTCCTTGCCGTAGATGTTTTGGCCAATAGCTTGAACTATCTATTCAAGAACAGAGCCCTAGACACTCTATACACTCCATTGAACTGCAGAGACGCGGTTGCAAATCATCCGCTCGCAGAGCATCTTGACGCATACATGACGTGGGGCTCTGGTGATCTCATTGGCGACGGAATCTACCAACATCCGAAAGCTAGTACTTGAGCCCCTATTTTTGAACCAGTTACCTTTGCACTTCGTTTGTGAATCCGCGCGGTCTAACCCGGCAATCGAGAGGGACGGCTACAAGCTGCGCTTGTGGTTCCTTGCGCTTCGCTCCGGCCGCCCCTCGCCTCCACGTTAGCCGACATGAATACCAAATCAAATATTATTGCAAGTGCCGAACACGCGGCCGACAGGTACTTTCGTTGCTACGAAGCACATTGCGTCAAGCCAGATGTGGACACGCTATTCAATCTGCTCAATGCTCTTCATAGCCTAAATGACAAGCTGCAAAAGTCATGTGACGTCGACTTCTTTGCAGTTCATGAATTTGTAGCATTGCAGGCATTGCGAAATCTCTTTCACCACAAAGGCGAGCTTCTAAGTGAAATTCGAATGGTTGTGCCTCAGGATTTTCTCTTAATCACAGATATTGGATTCCTTTGCTTGGTGCCACGAAATCTTGCGGAAGAGGCAATCGCAGAGATTCCCAAGAAGCGGAAAGCCGAGGATGAACCAATAGTTAGATCTGTTTTCAAGTGGTACAAGAATGTAGTAAATATCAATCCCTGTATTTTCAACTTTTCTGTTCATGTGTTCGAAAAGTGCGAAGAGTTGGGATTCGATCTGACCTCCGCGGGGTACGAAATGCTAAAGGAAAGCTATGAGTTTGAAGTGCAAAACGGCTATCCGCATTTCGTCACAGGTGACATTTCCTGTCACGTGGGCAGTATTGACGCGGTGATCTCCACGGTATTCGCAGATGTCGTCTAATCCATTATTCAAGCGGACTGGCTAAAGCCAGCCCCTTAATTCAAACGTTGACCGTCTTCTTTGGGCCGTAAACAGTCATTTATTATCAAATTTATTTTTTAAATCAGATACCCATAATTAATAGCGTATTAGTTAAAATTTCAATGGGACATAAAAAAG
>JABFSF010000050.1 GCA_013140755.1 Methylotenera sp.
GGTGATCGGCCTTATTGGTAGTCGCCATTTCTATGCGCAAGCGCCTCCCCACGGTAATGGTGACTGTAAGCACATAAGGATACGAAAGCTGACGTTTCGCTTCTGGCGTTTCCTGCATTTCTAACATAATACGTGTTGCCCCTGTGGGCGTTGCATCAATATCAATGATGCGCCAAGGAATAACGCGGGCAAAACCATGCGGACAAAAAGTACTATCCGTTGGATGCGCACCAAACCATGGCCAACAAATAGGCACGCCACCTCTAATTGACCGCCCTTTTACAAAACGTGCATTGCTTGATAACCATAGCACAGGGTGCTCTAAAAACTTTGGATGCCAGCTAATCACATGTGCACCTTGCAGGGCAATCTTGGCTGTGGCAAGTGGATTATCTACTTCTAAATATTGCAAACCATTTTCATCTTTAGTTTGCAGTACATGTGCATGTAACTTCAATTGCTTTTCTGTTTTATGTTCGCTTGCTACCAATGTTTCTGTGTTCATATTGTAAATATTATTCGACTAAGTAATTGATCAGGTTTTTATTTCTCAATCTGAGAAACATCGCGCACCGCGCCGCGTGCCGCACTGGTGCTCATGGCGGCATAGGCACGCAATGCAGGTGAAACTGCTCGTTGACGGTTGACTGGTTTCCAAGCATCTTTGCCTTTATCCATCATTTTAGCGCGACGATGCGACATTTCTTCATCGCTCACCGCTAAATGAATCGTACGGTTGGGAATATCAATTTCAATCGTATCACCTTCTTCCACCAAACCAATAGCACCGCCTTCAGCTGCTTCTGGCGATGCGTGACCAATACTCAAGCCTGATGTGCCTCCAGAAAAACGACCGTCTGTGAGTAATGCGCAATCTTTGCCCAAGCCTTTAGATTTTAAGTAAGAGGTTGGGTAGAGCATTTCTTGCATACCAGGGCCACCGCGTGGGCCTTCATAACGAATCACCACCACATCTCCCGCCAAAATTTTATCTGCCAAGATACCTTCAACTGCGGCATCTTGCGATTCAAAAATACGTGCGCGACCTGTGAACTTCAAAATGCTGTCATCCACGCCAGCCGTTTTAACAATGCAACCATCCAGTGCGATATTGCCATAAAGTACCGCCAAACCGCCATCTTGGCTATAAGCGTGGGCTTTGTCGCGAATGCAGCCTTCACTTCTATCGTCATCTAAAGTCGGGTAAAGCATACTTTGGCTAAATGCGATGGTGGTGACGATGCCCGCAGGGGCTGCACGATAGAATTTTTTCACCGCTTCATCTTGCGTGACTTTAATGTCCCATTGGTTCAAAGCATCACCCAATGTTGGGCTATGTACTGTTGGCGTATCACGGTGAATCACACCAGCGCGGTCCAACTCACCTAAAATACCCATCACGCCACCTGCATGGTGCACGTCTTCCATGTGATATTTTTGGGTGGCAGGCGCAACCTTGCACACACATGGCACTTTGCGTGAAATTTGGTCAATGTTGCTCATGGTAAAATCCACACCAGCTTCATGTGCGGCAGCCAGCAAATGCAACACCGTATTGGTTGAGCCGCCCATCGCCACATCTAACGCCATGGCGTTTTCAAAGGCTTTCATATTAGCGATTGAACGCGGCAAAACGCTGTAATCATCTTGCTCATAATGACGCTTGGTAATTTCAACAATTAAGCGCCCAGCTTTTAAGAATAACTCTTTACGCGCACCGTGTGTGGCAAGTGCAGAGCCATTTCCTGGTAAGCTTAAGCCCAAAGCTTCGGTTAAGCAGTTCATAGAGTTTGCGGTAAACATACCAGAGCATGAACCGCAAGTTGGGCAAGCAGAGCGCTCAATGGCTTCTGATTTTGCATCGCTCACTTTGCTATCCGCTGCAGCCACCATGGCATCGACTAAATCGAGTTTTAACTCCTCGCCTTGCCAGTTTACCTTACCCGCTTCCATCGGCCCGCCAGAAACAAATACCACAGGAATATTCAAACGCAAAGCCGCCATCAACATTCCTGGCGTGATTTTGTCGCAGTTTGAAATGCACACCATCGCATCTGCGCAATGCGCGTTGACCATATATTCCACGCTGTCTGCAATTAAATCGCGGCTAGGCAAGCTATACAACATGCCGCCGTGACCCATCGCAATGCCGTCATCCACCGCAATGGTGTTGAACTCTTTCGCTACGCCACCTGCGCGCTCAATTTCACGTGCGACTAACTGACCTAAGTCTTTTAAATGCACGTGCCCTGGCACAAACTGCGTAAATGAATTCACTACCGCGATAATTGGCTTATCAAAATCACCATCTTTCATGCCCGTGGCGCGCCAAAGCGCACGTGCGCCCGCCATGTTGCGGCCATGAGTAGTGGTATGAGAACGATAAACTGGCATAGTAAAATCCGTTAAAAATAAATAGTTAAATAATTAAAGTCTCATTCTAAGACTAGCTAAACAATATCAGTATTTGATAAGCACTTGCGCAGCGTTCTAATCAAAATAAATTATGCTAACAGCATTGCTTTATTTTGCTCAAAATAAAGCAATGCTCGGTGTACCGCTTTAACTACAGCTCGTGGCGTAATCGTTGCGCCCACCATGTAATCAAATTTTCCACCATCTTTTTTTACTTGCCACTGTGTGACTGATGATTTTTGGATAGATTCATCATTGAAAAGTTTAATCCAATTACCGTGTGCAACGTCAATGTAATCACCCAAACCAGGTGTTTCTTTATGCGCTAATACACGCACACCGCTGACTGAGCCATCCGCACGAATAGCAATGAGTAATTTAATATCCCCACTGTAGCCATCATGCGCAATCGCTTCAAGTATCACGCCAGCGGCCTTACCATTGTGCCTTGCAATGTGAGCAGTACTTGTTTGTTGGTTACCTAGTTGCGTATTAGGTGCAATTTTTCTGGTTTCTTTAATCAAGTCATTATCATAGTTGCTACTGGGCAAAATCTGTTGAAATAACATCAACCGCGCCTCTCTCTCACTCGCCTCTATTGGAGCCTTGGTGATTTTAAAAACAGTCACGAGCATTAAAGTACCAACAAATGCAAAGACAATTAAAGTGAGTGCCGTTTTTGATGCATGTTTAAGGATAGGGTTTTTAATTAAATCGTCTGACATCTTACTTCTCGTGACCAAAAACGCGCGGTTGTGTGAGCGCATCAATAAGTGGCACACACATGTTCATAATCAACACCGCAAAGGCTACTCCATCAGGGTATCCACCATACACGCGAATCAAATAAGTCAGCACGCCCGCCCCTGCTGCAAAATAAAGCTTGCCACGCGGCGTGGTAGGGCCGCTGACAGGGTCGGTAATAATAAAAAACGCCGCCAGCAATGATGCGCCTCCAACCAAATGAAACATTGGGTTAGCAAAATGCGCTGGGTTAATTGCATAAAAAACCAGTGAAATGGCTGCTATTGCCGCTAAAAATGCCGTTGGCAAATGCCAGCTAATAATGCGTTGCTGTATTAAATATAAGCCACCAAGCAAATATGCCCCCGTCACCAGTTCACCACCTTTTGCGCCAAATGTGCCAAAAATTGGGGCTTGGGCAATGGCTGCCACCTCATGATTTAGCTTCAATTGCGTTTTTAAATAATCTAGTGGTGTAGCAGAGGTAATCGCATCTACTTTCACATCATTTGGCAATATATTGCTAAAAATGAAGTTAAGCTGGTCTAAAAAACTCAACTTAGTTTGTGCCAACAACAATGGCGCAGGCCATTTGGTCATAATGAGTGGAAATGAAATTAACAACACCGCATAACCCACCATCGCAGGGTTAAACGGATTATAGCCAAGCCCACCATAAAGTTGCTTAGCAATAACAATCGCAAATAAAGTACCTACCACTATGAGCCACCAAGGGGCAAGGGGCGGCAAAGCCAGCGCGAGCAACCATGCGGTGACCACTGCACTTAAATCCATTAAATACGGCTTAACAGGGCGTTGACGAATTTTAAGTAACAATGCCTCTGCTAGCAAAGCGGTAACCGTAGCAAGCGTAATGGTCACCAAAATGCCGCCGCCATAAATCCACACATAAGCAAAAATGCCAGGCACGAGTGCAAGCAACACCTTTAGCATAATGGTGCTGACCGATGGTGCGTTAGTAATATAAGGTGAACGGTTCAAATTAAACTTTCTCGTTTAGTCGTTTTTTTCTAGTTTCTCAGCTTCTTTTGCTGCTTTCATCGCTTTGGCGCGTTCAATGGCGGCAGCAATTTTTGCTTGTTTTTCTGCGTCAATATTAGAGCTAACATCTGCAGTTTTTTCTAAACCCACGCTTTTGCGTCTTGCATCAATTTCTGCGATTTCTTGTTGAACAGCAGGGTTAGTTGGCGCAACATTTTTTGGCGCATTGCCCGCTTGTTGGGAAGCAAGTTTTGCCGCTTTTGCACGATCAACAGCAGCAGCAATGGCGGCTTGTTTGGCTAGTTTTGCAGCATCCTCACTGCTTGCTTCTGGGGTAACTGCTTCATTTTTTTCTGGTTCTGCTTTTGTCGCCTCCGCTTTGGCACCGTCTAATTTAGAACCCAGTGCACGTTCGGCATGTTTTTGCGCACGTTCTTGTTTTTCACGCTCAATTCTAGCGAGTCTAAACTCATTGCGTTCGCGCGCTAAGTCCGCTGCTTCTTTAGCTTTATCTTGCGCAATAATTTCACTCTTAGCATAGCGATAATATTGCACCAGTGGAATACTACTTGGACAAACATAACTGCACACACCGCACTCAATACAATCAAATAAATTGTAATCACGCGCTTTTTCAAAATTGTCTGATTTTGAAAACCAATATAACTCTTGCGGCTGCAATTGTATCGGGCAAGCATCCGCACAACGTGCACAACGAATACATGGCATAGCGGGCGGTGGTGGCGCAAATAAGGCAGGTGATGATGCAATAATACAGTTAGCCGCCTTGGTAATAGGCACATCGTGCGATGGCAAATCAAAGCCCATCATCGGCCCACCCATAATAAAGTGTGTAGTGTTGGGTTTTTCACCCCCTGCAGCTTTTAATAACACGGGTAACGGTGTGCCAAATAACACTTCAAAGTTTTGTGGGTCTTGCACATTGCCCGTCACCGTCACCACGCGGTTAATAGCGGGTTCACCCAAGCAAAAAAAGCGATAAAGTGCTCGCACTGTTGCCACATTAAACACTTGTACACCTAATTGCGTAGCACGCTTGTTGTGGGGAATTTCAATGTTCGCCACCAAACGTATCAACTGACGTGCATCGCCACTGGGATATTGCGTAGGCACTATGACAATGGTGATATGCTTGCCAGCAGTGGCCGCTTGCATAGCGACAATCGCTTGCGGCTTGTTGTCTTCAATACCGATAATGCTTCTTTGCGCCCCTAACAAATGCTGTGCAATGACAATCCCTTGCACAATTTCATCCGCATGTTCACGCATCAGCATATCATCACAGGTGATATAAGGCTCGCACTCTGCCGCATTGATAATCAAGGTATGAATGTTCGATGCACTATCCGCACGTAGCTTAATATGTGTGGGAAAAGTCGCCCCGCCCAAGCCCACAATACCCGAATTACGCAAACTAGCGACGAGTGCATGTTTGTCTGCATGTTGCCAATCTTGCGGCTTACGTTCAACCCAAACATCTTTGCCATCAGGTATCAGCGTGATGCAAATATCAGGCAAGCCCGATGGGTGCGGAATTGTCGCTTCTGCAATTGCACTAACCGTACCAGAAGTAGGTGCATGGATGGCGGCAGATACCGCGCCCTCGGCCTCAGCAAGCAACTGCCCTTTAAGCACGTAATCACCCTCTTGCACTAACACTTTAGGTAAGTGCCCAATATGTTGTCGCAAGGGCAACACTAATGCTGGCGGTAACGGCAATTTGGTTATTGGCAACTGCGTCGATTCGGCTTTATGCTCAGTCGGATGAACACCGCGCTTTGGTTTAAAAAAGTTAAGAATGGCGTTCATTTAGTGAAGCCCTTCCTTTAACTCTAACTCATTCAATGGCATAGCGCGAATCGGAATGATTGGGTATTTCCACTTCCAATTATCGGGGGTTTCGGCAATTGGCTTCATAGTGATGCAATCCACAGGGCAAGGTGGCAAGCATAACTCGCAACCTGTACATTCACTACTGATAATAGTGTGCATGTGTTTGGCTGCACCTAAAATCGCATCTACAGGGCAGGCTTGTATGCACAGCGTGCAACCTATACATGTTTGCTCATCAATCAACGCAACCGATTTTGGTTTAGGTGCACCATGTTCCGCATTGAGCGGCTTATACTCCACACCCATTAAATCGGCCAGCGCGTGTACTCCCGCATCTCCTCCAGGTGGACATTGATTAATATCTGCCTCACCTGCGGCAATCGCCGTGGCATAAGGCTTACAGCCTGGGTAGCCGCATTGCCCGCATTGGGTTTGTGGCAAAATTGCATCAATACGAGCCACCAGCGGGTCGCCCTCCACTTTAAATTTAAGGGCGGCGTAGCCTAAACCTAAACCTAAAACAAGGGCAAGCCCCAACATAATCGTCAAAGCAGTCAGCATTTTAGTATCTATCCAGCCCAGCGAAACCCATAAAGGCCAAACTCATCAACGCGGCTGTCACCATCGCAATCGCAGAACCTTGAAACACTTTTGGCACATCTGCCGCCTCTAAACGCTCACGCATAGAGGCAAATAAAATCAGCACCAACGAAAAGCCCACCGCACCACCTAAACCAAAAAGTAATGACTCTACAAAGCTATGGCTGGCTTGCGCATTAAGCAATGGAATACCGAGCACCGCACAGTTAGTCGTGATAAGTGGCAAGAAAATACCTAAACCTTGATAAAGCGGGGGAAAGTTTTTTTCCATCACCATTTCAGTCAACTGCACTACACCTGCAATAATGACAATAAATGACAATGTCCGTAGATACAACAAGCCGTTAGGCTCAAGCAAATAATGATTCACTCCCCAACTGGTCATAGAGCCAATGCTGAGTACCAATGCAGTAGCACCAGCCATACCGATAGAGGCTTCTAATTTTTTAGAAACCCCCATAAAAGGGCAAAGCCCTAAAATTTTAACTAATACGATATTATTGACAAACACCGTGCCAATTAAAATCATAAGATAATGATGCCAATCGATTGCCATGACCATATCAATGGTGAAAAAAGTGCTCAATTAAAGTCGCATTATACCGCGTTTAAATTCAACTGAACGCGCTTTTTAGAGAACAAAGCACCTGCTATTGCGGTCAGCAAGGCAGTTATGTTAATTTGTACTAACGCTAGATGTTAATGAAAGAAGCTTAAATTGATTGATTGGACAAACTTTACACCTTGGAGTGCGCTTTGTGGCGGCATATTGATTGGCTTAGCTGCTTCATTATTGATATTACTCAATGGGAAAATTGCAGGCATTTCGGGTATTCTAGGCGGCTTGTTGCAAGCAAAGAAACACGACATCGCTTGGCGCATCATGTTTATTCTAGGCTTGATTGCCTCACCTATGATTTGGCAAGCGTTTGCACATTTACCTGCTATGAGTATAGATGCTGATAACCACTTACTCGCAATCGCGGGAGTGCTGGTAGGCGTGGGAACGCGCTATGCTGCTGGCTGCACAAGCGGTCATGGGGTGTGTGGCATTTCAAGACTATCATTACGCTCTATCATTGCTACACTTCTCTTTATGGTAACTGGTTTTATCACGGTATATCTCATGCGTCATGGGCTGGGAGTGTAAACCATGAAAAAACATTTAAATTCTCTTTGGGCATTGTGCGCTGCCTTATTCTCAGGGCTTATATTTGGTCTAGGTTTAATTTTAGCTGGCATGGCAAACCCCGCTAAAGTGCTCGGCTTTCTTGACATTACAGGTGCATGGGATCCCTCATTAGCACTGGTCATGTGTGGTGCAATTACCATTGGTGCAATTGCTTTTACAATTGCAAAAAAGCGACAAGTAACTTTTCTTGGATTAAATCTGCACCTACCAACAGCGCACAAAGCGGATATACGCCTAGCACTGGGCAGTATTTTATTTGGCATTGGCTGGGGTTTATCTGGCATTTGCCCAGGCCCAGCATTAGTGTTACTGGGAACGGGGATTGCAAAAGGCTTTTATTTTGCAAGCTTTATGTTACTAGGAATGCTGATTTTTGCAGGGCTTGAACTTTGGCGTTCAAACAAACGGCGTTAGCTTAGTCTTCTTCATCTTCCTTTTTAAAGCGTGTTTTTACATCTTTTAAAATGGCAGTTTTATCCCATAGACTGGCTACACAACCTGTGCAGGGATGCTGCTTAATGAAAGCTTGCGTATTTTTGATGCGCTCTAAGGTTTCTGGATGTGAGCTTAACCAAGCAGGCATCTTCTCTGCTTCTTTGTACTCATCGGCAATTTTTTTGAAAAAGCTGGGCATTCCCTCGCGTTGCATCTGGTGCTTTTCAAGCAACTCTAGGCCTTTTATATCAGCTTCGGCTTCCACCTGCCTGCTAAAAAACTGTGCTGAAACTTGATGCGCAATAATCATCATCATTGCGTTTGCATCACCTAACACCAACAACACGACTGAAGCAATCCCCGCACTGTTAATCATGTTTTTGAGCGAATGGCGTAGCTCTACATGTTGCACTTCATGTGCAAGTACGGCGGCCAACTCATTTGCGTTATCGGCTTTTTTGAGCAACCCCTTATTAACCACAATAATGCCGCTAGGCACAGCAAAAGCATTAATGCTATCGTCATTGGCAATCAACCAGCGATAGTGGTAGCGTGAGCCAGCAGTTAGCTTATTGCCGATGGCAGCCACTGCATCTACAGCCGCGCCTTCTTTAAGCAACTGACCTTCCGTATCAAGTGACTTTAAAACGGAATCGCCTATCTTTTTCTCGGTTTCAAGAGATACTTTTGAAGCTGTCCAGTCAAGCACACGGTCATATTGCCAAACAATTAAACCCACCACCAATAACAATGTCCCCGCACCTATCCATAAGCTTTTCCAAACGGTGCTTTGCGAAACTGTACTGGCTTTCCAGCCTTTTAGACCCACTATTTGCGCAACAGGCAACAACGCAACCATTTGCTTTTGCGCTTGAGTGTTGGCTGGGCTTAGCATCCAATGCTGCCCGTCAGCCTGCCAATGCAGTTGCAATTGGTCATGGTGAAAACCACCCACTTCTGCCTTAATTTGGTTAAACGCAATGTGTAGTTGTGGCAGCTCATGCACAAGCAAAGCTGACTCAGTCACCGAACAACGCACAGGCTTACCACTATGTGGGTGCTGTGGGCTAAACAGTAGCGCATTCACTTCTTGCGTCATGATTGGCTAACCGGTTAAGGTTTTTCACCTATAAAAAGTGAGGCAATCACAAACAAAATAATTCCTATAACATAAAGCTTTCCAACCATTGAACCTTTACCACGTCCTGTAATTGCGGCACTCATCAACACGCTGCTCAAGCGATTCAATGGTAAAGACTGTATCCACACGTCGCCAGGACCCGAAACAGTAGCAAAAAACAAGCCTTCACCACCAAAGAAACTGGTTTTTAAGCTACCAGTATATTTAATGTCATAGCGCACATTGTGCGACATGCCCACCAAACAACCTGTATCAATTTTAAGTGAGTCTGCTGAGCTTAATCGTATGGTTTTTAATGCACCAGAAGCATGAATAAAGACAGTGCCTGAACCAGAAATACGCTGCATGATGAAGCCTTCACCCCCAAACAAGCCCACACGAATGCGCTTTTGAAAAGCAAGCTCAATTTTCTGCCCCACACCCCCTGCAAGATAAGCTCCTTTTTGGCAAATCACACTCCCACCTTGTTCATCTAGATTGATGGGAATAATGCTCCCTGGGGCAGGTGCTGCAATAGCAATTTGTTGCGGGGTGATGCCCGTATTTTTATAAACGCTACTAAAGAAAGACTCCCCTGTGAGTGAACGTTTAAACGCGCGCCAAAAACGACCAATTACTCCCAAGCGTGATTGACTGCCATCGCCCATAATAGCTCGCATACTAATACTCGGATCCGTAAACATCATCGCCCCTTGCTCAGCAATAAACTCTTCATTAGGTTGCAGGGTGATATGAATATACTGCAAATCGCTACCTTGAATGCTGTACTGTAATGGTGACATAGAGCGGAATCCTATCTTAATTGATAATTAGTTGGGTATTGAGTAGGCATTTGTTGTAAAATATTACCTTAAAAATCAAAATTAAGGCGCATTTCGCGCCTTAATTTATTCAAGCAATTGCAAAAAATCTAACATGAAAAACATTCGTAACTTCTCCATTATTGCTCATATTGACCACGGTAAATCTACCCTTGCAGACCGCATTATTCATTTGTGTGGCGGCTTGGCAGACCGCGAAATGGAAGCGCAAGTGCTTGACTCTATGGATATTGAGCGCGAGCGCGGTATTACCATTAAAGCGCAAACAGCCGCGTTGAGTTATAAGGCGGATGACGGTGAAACTTATCAACTCAACCTGATTGATACTCCAGGCCATGTGGACTTTAGCTATGAGGTTTCGCGTTCGCTTTCTGCTTGTGAGGGCGCATTGTTGGTGGTAGATGCCTCGCAAGGGGTAGAAGCACAAAGTGTAGCCAATTGCTATACCGCGTTAGATTTAGGCGTTGAAGTCACCGCGGTCTTGAATAAAATTGATTTACCTTCAGCCGACCCTGAGCGCGTGAAACAAGAGATTGAAGATGTCATCGGCGTAGATGCGAGTGATGCTGTGCTGTGTTCGGCCAAAACAGGCTTAGGTATTCGTGATGTGCTAGAAGCTGTGATTAAAAAAGTACCCCCGCCACAAGGCAATCTGGATGCGCCTCTCAAGGCATTGGTGATTGATGCGTGGTTTGATAATTATGTAGGCGTGGTGATGCTGGTGCGGGTGGTAGATGGCGCACTCAAGCCTAAAGATAAAATTCGCTTAATGGCGACACATAGCGATTATTTATGCGAACAAGTGGGGGTGTTTACACCAAAGTCACAACAAAGAACATCACTCTCAGCAGGCGAAGTAGGCTTTGTCATTGCAGGTATTAAAGAGCTGGCAGCCGCCAAAGTAGGCGATACTGTAACGCTTGCAAACAAACCTGCAAGCGCACCGCTGGCAGGGTTTAAAGAAGTCAAACCACAAGTGTTTGCTGGGCTTTATCCTGTGGAGTCTAACCAATTTGAAGCTTTGCGAACCGCATTGGAAAAGCTGAGTCTGAATGACGCAAGCTTGTTATTTGAAGCGGAAAATTCAACCGCGCTGGGCTTTGGTTTTAGATGTGGCTTTTTAGGTTTGTTGCACATGGAAATTGTGCAAGAACGTCTTGAGCGTGAATATGACATGGATTTAATCACCACGGCGCCTACGGTGATTTACGAACTCATGCTCAAAAACGGCGAAGTCACGCAAATTGAAAACCCATCTCGTTTACCAGAGCCATCACGCGTGGAAGAAATTCGTGAGCCTATCATTGTGGTGAATTTACTCATGCCGCAAGATTATGTAGGTCCAGTAATGACACTTTGCAACAATAAGCGCGGCATTCAACGCAATATGCAATACATGGGCAGACAAGTAATGCTCAGTTATGAAATGCCTTTGAATGAGGTAGTGCTAGATTTTTTTGATAAGTTAAAATCGGTTTCACGTGGCTATGCCTCAATGGATTATGAGTTTTTAGAGTTCCGCGCGGCGGATTTAGTAAAGCTCGATATTATGGTCAATGGTGAGCGCGTAGATGCCTTAAGCATGATTGTGCATCGTTCAAACAGCGTGCATCGTGGGCGTGAAGTAGCGGCAAAAATGCGTGAGTTGATTCCGCGCCAAATGTTTGATGTTGCGATACAAGCTTCTATTGGAGCCAATATTATTGCGCGTGAAACAGTTAAAGCCATGCGTAAGAACGTGATTGCGAAATGTTATGGTGGCGATATTACGCGTAAACGTAAATTGCTAGAAAAGCAAAAAGAAGGTAAAAAACGTATGAAGCAAGTGGGCAGTGTGGAAATTCCACAAGAAGCATTTTTAGCAATTTTACGTGTAGAGGATAAATAAGCCATGATGTTTGCATTATTCATGATTGTCATACTGCTCATTACAGGCTTAATTTGGCTGCTTGATATTGTTTGGTTGAGAAAAAAACGAGGTTTAAGCCAACAAGAGCCGATTTTGGTTGAATATGCCAAAAGCTTTTTTCCCGTAATTTTGGTGGTGTTTTTAGTGCGCTCATTTATTGTAGAGCCTTTTAAAATTCCATCTGGCTCCATGATGCCTACACTATTAGCGGGCGATTACATTTTGGTCAATAAATTCACGTATGGCTTGCGCGTACCTATCATCAATAATACTTTTTTTGAAATAAACCAACCTAAACGCGGCGATGTATTTGTATTTCATTATCCACCAAACCCTTCTATAGACTACATTAAACGTGTGGTGGGTTTACCTGGAGATAAAATTCGTTATCAAGATAAACATTTAATCATTAACAACCAGCCCTTAGCCGTAGAGGCTTTGCCTGATTATGAGTATGTCATGTCTGGGCTTAACATCGTGACAGCAAAACAATATAACGAGCAACTGGGTGAAGTTAAGCATACCGTGTTAGTGCATGATGTTATCGGCAATTATGAAGTTGATACCATTGGTGCTAAGCTTGCTAACAATGAAGAAATTGTTGTGCCAGATGGACATTATTTCGCAATGGGCGATAATCGCGACAACAGCTCAGATAGCCGAGTTTGGGGCTTTGTGCCTGCGAGAAATTTAGTGGGCAAAGCATTTTTTATCTGGATGAATTTTGACCAAGGCTCTAGAATTGGCAATACAATTCACTAACTGTGAGAATCACTACTTGAGCTTTAAAGGAATTAGCATGAAAAACGCTTCACCTCTAAACCGTCATCATCAAAAAGGTATTACCTTACTTGGCTTGCTGATTGTAGGGTCTTTCGTCGTTTTAATGGCAATTGTTGGTATGAAAATTGTACCTGCCTACATTGATCATGCGTCAGTAATCAGCGCGATGAAATCATTAAAGCAAGAACGTTTAAACGATATGTCTAAACAAGAAATTATCACCGCTTTTGATAAACGCGCAGATACCTCTTACATTGAAGTCGTTAAAGGCAGTGACTTGAGTATTAGCAAAAACGATGAAGGTGGCACCAGTGTTTCTGTTGATTACCAAGTGATTACACCAATTTTTGGTAATTTAAGCGCACTAATTGACTTTTCAGCCTCTACAGATAGCGAATAAGTCGCGGGGCAGTGACACATTCAGTGATGACTCAAGCAATCTCTAAGCAGTTAAATTACACGTTCGCCAATGCAAGCTTACTCACACAAGCATTAACTCACCGAAGCTATGGTGCACAAAATAACGAACGATTAGAGTTTTTAGGTGATGGCGCACTGAATTTTATGATTGCGCATCAGCTATATTTACGCTTTCCAAAAATTGCAGAAGGTGATTTAAGCCGCCTGCGAGCGCAACTCGTCAAAGAAGCCACGCTGAGTGAAATTGCCTTTTCTCTAAACTTGGGCGATGCGCTTAAAATGGGCGAAGGCGAACTCAAAAGCGCAGGCTGGCGCAGACCTTCAATTTTAGCAGATGCCTTAGAGGCTATGATTGGGGCCGTTTATTTAGATGGTGGCTACGCGGCGGCTGAAGCCGTAGTATTAACACTTTTTGGGCATAAGCTAGAAACCATAGATCCAAAAGCCATTGATAAAGACCCAAAGTCACGCTTACAAGAACTATTGCAAAGTAAAAAAAATCCCATTCCTGAATATACGGTTACCCATACCAGTGGTGAGGCCCATGCGCAGCACTTTGTGGTGGAATGTGCCATCGCAAAACACAACATTAGAACCGTTGGCGAAGGTGCTAGCCGTCGCATTGCTGAGCAGCAAGCCGCTCAACTTGCGCTTCAGGAATTTGAAAAAACACCTATTGGAAAATCTAAAAAATGACAGAGATAGAGACTGAATCAAACCCAGCATCCAGCACTTTTAAATGTGGAACAGTTGCCATTGTGGGTCGCCCAAACGTGGGTAAATCAACTTTACTCAATCATGTATTGGGCATGAAGTTAGCAATCACTTCGCGTAAGGCACAGACTACGCGGCACCGCTTGCTGGGCATTCACACCACAGAAGACACACAGTTTTTATTTGTGGATACGCCTGGTTTTCAGCAAAAACACTTAAATGCTTTAAATAAAGGGTTAAATAAAACCGTCACCCAAGTACTCACAGAAGTAGATGTGGTGTTATTTGTCATTGAGCCGATGAAGTTGGGCGAGGCTGACCGCAAAGTGCTCAGTTTACTTTCAGACAAAACACCCACAATTTTAGTCGTCAACAAGCTTGATTTAATGGGCGACAAAGGGAATGTGTTGCCACTTATTCAAGATTTTGATTTGGAATTTCCATTTGCTGAAATCGTACCTGTAAGTGCGAAAAAAAGCCTCAATTTAGACGAGCTACTGAGTGCGATTCGTAAGTACTTACCTGAACAAGCCGCCATTTACTCAGATGATGAGCTCACGGATAAGAATGAACGTTTTTTAGCCGCAGAACTCGTGCGCGAAAAAGTATTTAGATTGCTTGGAGATGAAATTCCCTACTCTGTGGCAGTAGAAATTGAGAAGTTTGAAGTGGTTGGCAAATTACGCCGTATTTTTTGCGCAATTATTGTGGATAAAGATAGCCAAAAACCAATGCTCATTGGTAAAAATGGCGAAAAAATGAAGCAAATTTCTACCGAAGCACGTCAAGACATGGAAAAATTATTTGGCGGCAAAGTGTATTTAGAAACTTGGGTCAAGGTCAAAGGTGGCTGGGCTGATGATGAACGTGCGCTGAAATCGCTTGGTTACTAAATCGCAATAACCAGCTACGGCATCAAATGCTATGGTAACGATTACGCACCGACAAGATAACCAGCCCGTGTATGTATTACACACTTATCCTTTTAAAGAAACCAGCTTGGTGGTAGAGCTGTTTGCGCAAGGGGTCGGACGCGTTGCCACCACGGCTAAAGGCGCACGCCGCCCACGCTCTGCCATGCGTGGCATGTTGCAAGCGTTTCAACCACTCACTGCAACTTGGTCTGGTAAGCAAGAACTTAAAACCTTACACAGCCTAGATTGGGCGGGCGGCTTACTCATGTTGCAGGGCGAAGCACTCATATGCGGCTTTTATCTCAATGAGCTGTTGCTACGTTTATTACCACGTGAAGACCCGCATGATGCCTTATTTGAGTACTATAGTGCCACCCTGAAAAATTTAGCGCATAGCCAAAATTTAGCCACAACGCTTAGACGCTTTGAACTCAAATTACTACAAGAATTAGGTTACGCTGTGCCACTTATTACCGATGAACATGGTGAAATAATCACCTCAGAAAAACAATACCGCTACCAAGCTGAGCACGGCGCATGTGCGCCAAACCCACGCCAAAATGGCGTACAATTATCAGGTAAAACCTTGCTCGATATGGCAAATGATAACTACACCGATGCAACAACACAAAGTCAAAGCAAGCAACTCATGCGCTATTTGCTCGCGCATTACTTGGGTGATAAACCATTACATACTCGGCAGCTTTTAATAGATTTACAAGGGTTTTAAGATGATTAAATTAGGCGTTAATATCGACCACGTAGCCACCATCCGTCAGGCGCGTGGGACTAAGTACCCAAGCGTGGTGCAAGCGGCGTTACGTGCAGAGCAATCTGGCGCAGACAGTATTACTTTACACTTGCGCGAAGACCGCCGCCACATGCAAGATGACGATGTTTTTGCATTGCGTAATTTGCTGCAAACCCGCATGAATCTTGAATGTGCGATTACAGATGAAATGCTGGATATTGCACTAAAAGTCATGCCGCAAGATGTTTGCTTAGTGCCAGAAAGACGTGAGGAGCGTACTACAGAAGGCGGATTGGAAGTCGCTGGAAACTTTGCCAACGTGCAACATGCTGTGCAGAAATTAAGCGAGGCGGGTATTCGCGTTTCACTATTCATCGCCCCAGATATTGCGCAAATTGATGCTGCAAAGCAAACGGGTGCACCAGTGATTGAACTCCATACGGGTACATATGCCGATGCGGAAAATCCAACCAAAAAAGCACATGAATTGCAACGCATTAAAGAGGCTGTGGCGCATGGCTTGAGCTTGGGGCTGGTGGTGAATGCTGGTCACGGCTTGCATTATCACAATGTGCATGAAATTGCCTCGATTGAAGGCATAGATGAACTGAATATCGGCCATGCGATTGTGGCACATGCTTTATTTGTAGGCTGGGATAATGCGGTGCGTGAGATGAAAGCACTGATGAAAGAATTTTCCTTTAAATAAAATGATTTACGGCATAGGTACAGATATTGTAGAAGTGGGGCGCATCGAAACCTCAATCACCAAGTTTGGTGATGATTTTGCTAAGCGCATTTTGGCTGAAAGTGAGTTGGCTAGCTATGCAAAATCTAATATCAAAGCGCGTTTTTTAGCCAAACGTTTTGCTGCAAAAGAAGCTTTTTCAAAGGCAATGGGCACAGGCTTGCGCGCCCCAGTTTTGTTAGAAAACATTGCCGTTACTCATGATGATTTAGGTAAGCCAATTTTAGTGCTGGCTCCAGAATTGAAAGCATTGATGCAAGCTAAAAACATCTCGGTAGCGCACATTAGCATTAGTGATGAAAAGAACTTAGCGGCAGCGTTTGTAGTGCTGGAGACTTAGGCTTAATGAGCAACTCAAATTTTTAGCGTAAAAAAATAATCGTACTTATTTCTTAATTAAATTATTCACCAGAGCGAGCAACTGATGATAAAAGTAACCATACCGCTACTTATTTTATTTGGCTTCTCTAGCATCACCCAATCCGCGCCCGACCTAGACCGTGCCATGGCCAACCCCAACAACTGGGCATACCCGCGCGGGCAATACAACAACCAAGGCTATAGCGAACTCAATCAAATCAACACCAGCAACGTAAAAAACCTCAAACTCGCATGGACGTTCAGCACAGGGGTCAATCGCGGCCATGAAGGCGCGCCTTTGGTCATTGATGGCGTTATGTATCTGCACACGGCTTTCCCCAACAATGTCTATGCGCTTGATTTAAACAACGATCAAAAAATACTCTGGTCATACTTTCCAAAGCAGGAACCCAGCACGCAAGCGGTGATGTGCTGCGATAACGTCAACCGTGGTTTGGGCTTTGGCGATGGCAAGATTTACCTGCAACAGAACAACGGAATTTTAGTGGCGCTTGATGCCAAAACAGGCACAGTGGCTTGGCAAGTACAGGTCAACGACCCCAAAACAGGCGCAACCAACACCAATGCCCCACAAGTGATTAAAGACAAAGTACTCACAGGCTGTGCAGGGGGAGAGTTTGGCGTACGCTGCTTTATGGCAGCGTATTACTTAAAAGATGGTGCATTGGCTTGGAAGGCTTACAGCACAGGCAGTGATGCGGATGTATTGATAGGCAGTGACTTTAACCAAGCCAATCCGCAATACAGTGCCTTAAGTGTTTATCAAGACGTGAATGGTGGTAACAAACAAGGCGGCTCATTTACACCGCTGCCCAATGAACAGCTCAAAATCGGTGAAAAAGACTTAGGCATACGCACATGGCTTAAACCCCAACAAGAGAAAGATGGCTGGCAGAATGGCGGCGGTGCCGTCACTGGTTACTTCTCCTTTGACCCTAAAACCAACCTTGTGTATTACGGCACTGGCAACCCTGGGGTGTGGAACCCTGACGTAAGGCCTGGTGACAACAAATGGGCCAGCAGTGTATTCGCCAGAGATGTCGATACTGGTGAAGCCAAATGGGCCATGCAAACCACCCCGCATGATGAATGGGATTACGATGCCACCAATGAGGTGATTCTGTTTGACCGTAAAGAGCATGACAAGACCAAAACCTACGCCACGCAAATCAACAAGAACGGCTTTATCTACACCTGGCAGGCGGATAACGGCACTTTGATTGCGGCAGAGAAGGTGCATCCGTTTGTGAATTGGGCGACCAGTGTGGATTTGAGGACGGGCGTGCCTGCGAAGGATGCAAAGTATAGTACGCACCAAGATGTCAATATGAAAGGTGGATGCCCAAGCTCTAATGGAGCTAAAGGTATGAGCCCTGCTGCCTACTCACCAAAAACTAATTTAGTTTATACACAGCTTTATCATATTTGTATGACTTACGAGCCAGTTGAATCTAAATATGCGGCTGGTCAGCCTTGGGTGGGAGCAACACTCACGCAATTTAAAGGACCTGATAATGTTTTTGGTGGATTGGCTGCTTATAATCCACTCAACGGCAAAATGGCTTGGTATAACAAAGAAAAATACTTAACAACAAGTGGTATTCTAACCACTGCCAACAACTTAGCATTTTATAACGCAGGCGACCGTTGGTTTAAAGCGTTGCATGCGCAAACTGGCAAAGAATTGTGGCGGTTTCAAGCTGGCTCTCCGGCTGTTGGCAACCCATTCAGTTACAGCCACAAAGGCAAACAATTTATTGCATTAACAACAGGAATAGGTAGGATTGCAACTGGCGTCTATAGCGGCTATGTTGATAGCCTTGACGGAAGTACCGAGCGCGGTTATGCGCAAATGTGGGATGCGTGGGGGCCATTTCTAGCATATCCTTTTTCAAATAGTAATTCATCTGGTGCAATGCTTCACGTCTTCAGTCTCTAAACTTAACGCCCATTTCACCTTAAAAAAATAAATCTGCCAATCAAGAAAGTTGTTATGTTTCACATTGTGTTGTTTGAACCTGAAATCCCGCCCAACACGGGCAATATATGCTTATGCGCTAACACTGGCGCGCAGTCCGCATAGGGCGCAATGCGCTATGCTATTGACGCCCTACTACTGAATTACGACTTTTGTCGGAATGACAAACTCAAAGAATAAAGAATAAAGAAGCAAGCATACCCGTTTACGGTATGCCGTAAACAACATCTCCCATTCGGCGGACTGCTTCACGAGTCCGCCCTACAAATTGCAAATAGCATCACTAGTGCGATAAGGTATGATGTTACGATAGCAGTTTTTGATAGATGCAAATGGATAGCGATAAATTAGATTTTAACCGCCGCTTTGGTGGCGTTGCGCGGCTTTATGGTGCAGATGGGCTAGCCAAGCTACAGGCTGCGCATATCTGTGTGATCGGCATCGGTGGCGTGGGGAGTTGGGCGGCAGAAGCAGTAGCGCGTAATGCCGTTGGCAAAATCACACTGATTGATTTGGATAATATTGCAGAATCTAATGTTAATCGCCAGTTACATGCGGTGGATGGCGCATTTGGTAAAGCCAAAGTCACTGCCATGCGCGAGCGTATTTTAAGCATTAACCCTTTTGCTATCGTGCATGAAATTGAAGATTTTGTTACCGTTGAAAATGTGCATGAATTAATTAACCATCACTACGATGGTGTGATTGATTGTATTGATGATGCGAAAGCCAAAGCTGCCATTGCCAATTTATGCAAACTAAACAATATACCTTTGGTGATGACAGGTGCCGCAGGTGGGCGACTTGAGCCTACCCGTATTAAACACGCTGATTTAAGCGCGGTAACACATGACAAACTACTTGCAAAAGTACGTGGCTTATTGCGTAGTGATTACGGTTTTGCGAGTGGGCACAATACAAAAAGCAAGTCACCTAAACTTGAAGTACTGTGCGTATATTCTGATGAACCTGTAACAATGCCAGACACTGTTTGCAATAGCGATAGTGTGATTACTGGCTTAAATTGTGCAGGCTACGGCTCAAGCGTTTGCGTAACCGCACCATTTGGGTTTACTGCGGCAAGCTTGCTATTGCAGCAACTTATTTAAAGAAGTTCCAATCCCAGCAAGTAAATTTTGGCAATAAATTGTAATATTTACATTGTTTATGCAATAATATGTACAATTTACAAATTGGTGTTATTTTATGTCAATTGGTTACGCTATTCGCAATACGCGAAAATCACACGCAATGACTTTAACCCAGCTCGCGAGCATCGCCGCGATCGATGCTGGCAATCTTTCACGCATTGAGCGCGGCGCATTAGGCATCTCCGAGGTGTTATTGCGCAAAATTGCCACGGCACTCAACACTACGCCTGCCGAGCTTTATGCGCTCAGTGACGCACTTAATCAGCCGCATCTAACCCAAACACCAAGTGAGCCATTGCGCGCTGCGCTACAACGCCCTTTTTACGGTAACTCGCCCACACAAAACCTGATTAACGCAAAAGATTTTGTGCAGTGGTTTCGTTCTGCCACGCCCTATATTCACGCGTTTGGCGGGCGCACGTTTGTCATTGCTTTTGGTGGCGAAATTGTGGATGAAAAGCAGTTTATTGCACTCACACATGATCTTAACTTACTTGCCAGCCTTGAAGTGCGTTTGGTGCTGGTGCATGGCGCACGACCGCAGATTGAGCAGCGTTTACGGCGCGATAAAATCACACCTATGATGCATCACGGCTTACGCATTACCGATGATGCAGCGATGGAGGCTGTGAAAGAGGCTAATGGTACAGTGCGGGTAGAGATTGAAGCACTGCTCTCTATGGGCATCGCAAATTCGCCCATGGCGGGGGCGGATATTCGTGTGGCAAGTGGTAATTTTGTCACCGCTAAGCCGCTGGGCGTACGCGATGGCGTGGATTTGCAGCACACGGGTGAAGTGCGAAAAATTGATGCCATCGGCATTCAAAAACGGCTGGATGATAACGAGTTAGTACTACTTTCGCCCGTTGGATATTCGCCCACAGGTGAAACATTCAACTTAAGCCTTGAAGATGTCGCAGTGAGTACAGCCATTGCGCTAGATGCGGATAAGCTGATTTTCTTGATGGATTCGCAAGGCGTACAAAATCTACGCGGTGAATTATTGCGTGAAATGACAGCTGAAAAAGCCAAAAATCTACTCAAAAATGTACAGATGAGCGATGAACCAATCTACTTTTCTGAAGATGTGAATTACTACTTGCCCGCCGCCGTGCGTGCATGTGAGCATGGTGTGGCGCGTACGCACTTGATTAGCCGCCATATTGATGGGGCAATTATTCAAGAGCTATTTACGCATGAAGGCATCGGCACCATGGTGACAGAACTGCCACTAGAAACCATGCGCCAAGCCAATATTGATGATGTAGGTGGCATTTTAAAGTTGATAGAACCGCTTGAAAATGAAGGTATTTTAGTGCGGCGTGGGCGCGAGCGCATTGAGATGGAAATCAACTATTTTTATGTAATGGAACACGACAATCGCACCATTGGCTGTGCAGCACTTTATCCATTTGACTTAGATAATCCTGCTGAAAAAATGGCAGAATTTGCGTGTCTTGCGATAGACCCACAATATCGCGGAGGTGGACGCGGCGATAAACTATTTAACTATTGCCAAACACAAGCCAAAGCACTGGGTTTTAAACAGATTTTTTGCTTAACCACACGTACTGAACACTGGTTTTTAGAGCGTAGTTTTACCGAAAAAACAGTAGATGACCTACCTGCTGAGAAAAAACAAATGTATAACTTTCAGCGAAAATCTAAAGTTTTTATTAAATCACTTTAACTGATTGTTGGCTTTTTTCGCTACAATCTCACACATTAAAAACTCATGCAGGATAAACCATGATTAGCCAAACCACCGCTGCAAAAAAAGCACGCACCCTTGCCGAAGCACTGCCCTATATCAAAAAGTTTTTTGATAAAACCATCGTCATTAAATACGGCGGCAATGCGATGACGGATGAGCACTTAAAACAATGTTTTGCGCAAGATGTGGTATTGCTTAAATTAGTAGGCATGAACCCAGTGGTCGTACATGGCGGCGGGCCACAAATTAACGAAATGCTCGATAAACTTGGCAAAAAAGGCGAGTTTATTCAAGGGATGCGCGTCACTGATGAAGAAACCATGGGCGTAGTAGAAATGGTACTCGGCGGGCAAGTCAATAAAGAAATTGTCAACCTGATTAACCGCCACGGTGGCAAAGCCGTGGGCTTAACAGGGCAAGATGGCAATTTTATTCACGCACATAAACTGCTGATGGAAGATTTAAAAGACCCATCCAAAATGATTGATGTAGGTCAAGTAGGTGAAATTAGTGCCATTGACCCAAGTATTATTAACTTTTTAGATTCTGGTGATTTTATTCCTGTGGTCGCGCCCATCGGCGTAGGCAAAGATGGCGAAACTTACAACATCAATGCAGATGTGGTGGCAGGTAAATTGGCGGAAATTTTAAATGCTGAAAAATTAATTTTACTCACCAACACGCCTGGTGTGCTAGATAAAAATGGTGAATTACTCACTGGTTTAACGCCTAAACAAATTGATGATTTAGTGGCTGATGGCACATTAAGCGGTGGCATGTTACCAAAAATCAGCTCAGCCCTCGATGCAGCGCGTAGCGGCGTAAAAGCCGTGCATATTATTGATGGTCGGGTGGAGCACGCTTTGCTGTTAGAAGTATTGACCGATGAAGGTGTAGGTACGCTGATTAAGGCGAAATAACGTGCATACTCGTCAAAGCAATATCTGGATTTTTGACTTAGACGACACGCTACACAACGCTTCCGCGCATATTTTCCCCGTGATGAATCGTGCCATGACGGAGTACATCATGAATCACCTTGCATTAGATGAAGCAGGAGCGCACCAATTGCGACAACATTACTGGCGCGTTTATGGTGCTACGCTTAAGGGATTAATGCGCCACCACGGCACGAATCCACATCATTTTTTAGAAGAAACGCATCTTCTAGAAGATTTACCCAACATGGTGATTGAAACAAAACGTCTAAGGCAGGTGCTACAAAGCCTTAAAGGACGTAAGTTAGTGTTCACCAACGCACCACGTAGCTATGCAATGCGTGTACTAGAAATGCTGGGGATTGCTGATTTGTTCGAGCTAATTTTTAGTGTAGAATCGACTAAATTTCATGCTAAACCCTCTTTGCGCGGCTTTCAAATGCTACTCAAAACCATACGCGCCAAAGCCAGTGATTGCGTTATGCTTGAAGACAACTTACCTGCCTTAATGACCGCAAAACGCCTAGGCATGAAAACTATTTGGGTAAGTAAAAAACTACAAAAACCCAATTTTGTAGATTACCGACTAAGCAATGTGTTAGCACTCACTCACATTCGGCTATAATATCCACGCACTTCAATAGGAAAATGATATGGCAGGCGAACGCAGACAACAAATTTTAGAAACATTGGCGAAGATGTTGGAGTCTCCCAAACGCGAGAAAATTACCACGGCTTCTTTAGCGGCTAAACTAGAAGTAAGTGAGGCAGCACTCTACCGCCACTTTGCCAATAAAGCGCAAATGTTTGAAGGCTTGATTTTGTTTATTGAAGAAACCATTTTTGGTTTAATCAACAAAATCAGCACTGAAGAAACTGAAGGCTTAAGGCAAGTGCAACGCATTGTCACCATGCTATTAGTATTTGCAGAAAGAAACCCTGGCATGACGCGCGTTTTGATTGGTGATGCTTTAGTGAATGAAGACGATAAATTGCAACTACGCATTAACCAATTGTATGACCGCATTGAAGTAACCTTAAAGCAAAGCCTGCGTATCGCCACGACCCAAACAGGAAACCAAGACCATGCAGAAGCGCAAGCAAATTTGATTGTGTGTTATGTGATTGGTCGCTGGCAACAATATGCTAAAAGTGGCTTTAAACGCAAGCCAACTGAGTTTACTGAACAGCAGTTACCACACTTGCTATAACACTTGGAGAACATAGTGGAAGGCACAATTTTTGGTTTTACTGAAGCACAAATCACTGATTTTGGTATGACTTATGGCGTAACAGGCTTAATGTTGCTGATGATTTTTATCGTAGGGCATTTGGCGTGGCAATCTAAAGTTGGCAAATTTGGCACCTTTATTTTATTTTTAGGGCTTACTTTCGGGTTAGTCGGCTTTGTGGCTAAATTTTTTATTCAACGCTCGCTCAATATTTAACCCACAAATAACCTCACATTTTTGTAGTGTCGGCTTTCACATGCAAATAATGCGCTTCACCTAGAGGTGCCTACTTTCGGTAGCTCGTAAGAATTACGGGAAAGTTTGGTGAGCAAGGACATATTATCCCCGTATTGCATACGGGCTATGCTTGTTGATTTAACAAAACCCATTTAACTTGTACTAGCCTTGCCTCAAACACCCCATGTTTAATGGCTTCTGGCGTAGCGTGTAATTGCGCTATTGCGCCTGCATCTACCGCACTTGCAGCTTGGTAGGCTTTGCGCAACAACTCCGTTGCGGGCATTGGGCAATTTTCCAACCCCGTTCTACCGCGTGAATCAGCTTCGCAGGCTTGAAAGAAAGCCTCTAAACGTTCTGGCTGGCGTATGGCATCAAGTTGCATTAAAAATTCTAACACCGTGCTGGCGCGCATTTGCGGCACGGCGTGGAGTTTGCCATGAAACTTTGCCACCATGATACCCAGCTCTTTGCAATCATTGGGTACACGCAATGTTTTACAAATATTTTTTAGTAAATGTTCACTACGCTCTTCGTGCCCAATATGGCGCGGCAGCATGTCTTTAGGGGTAGTGCCTTTGCCTAAATCGTGCATGAGCGCGGCAAACCGCACTGGCAGGCTAAAACCTTGCTTGGCTGCATAATCAATCACTAGCATCACGTGAATGCCTGTATCAATTTCAGGGTGATGCTGTGGCGGTTGAGGCACGCCCCATAGTTTATCTAAATCTGGCAGAATTCTTTGCAATGCGCCGCAATCGCGCAGCACGTTAAACATGCGCGATGGCTGCGCTTCCATTAAGCCTTTAGCTAGCTCTTGCCACACACGCTCGGCGACTAACGCATCTACTTCGCCTGCTTCTACCATTTGGCGCATCAATTGCATGGTTTCTGGTGCTACTTGAAAATCAACCAAACGCGCCGCAAACCGTGCAATACGCAAAATGCGTACGGGGTCTTCTGCAAAGGCTTCACTTACATGGCGTAGCGTTTTAGCTTGTATATCCGCAACACCATTAAACGGGTCTATCAACGTGCCGTCTTGCGCTTTGGCAATGGCGTTGATGGTTAAATCGCGGCGGGCTAAATCTTGCTCAAGGGTTACATCAGGTGCTGCGTGAACCACAAAACCTTTGTAGCCTTTGGCAGTTTTACGCTCAGTGCGAGCAAGGGCATATTCATGCTGCGAAATAGGATGCAAAAAAACAGGAAAGTCTTTACCTACAGGCTTAAATCCTGCGGCAAGCATGGTTTCTACCGTACTGCCGATTACGACATAATCTTGATCTTTTACTTCGTGACCAAGTAGCTCATCACGCACCGCACCGCCTACTAAATAGGTTTGCATGGGAGCAATGTTATGCAAAGTCATCTCGCAGCATGGCGACGAAAAGCGTCATAAGCACCTCGTGCATTAGCGTCCACCAAATAGTCTGGCATCACCGCTTCTAGGCTTGCGCGCTGAATGCAAAAATCTTTTGAAAAATCATAGTCACTCACGCTACTCACCTGCATAGAACGAATATTGTCACGCGACATCAACTTGATGGGGAGTAGCTCCATCAAAAACGCTTGCGCCATTGAAAAGGTGTCATTGAGACCGATAATTGGTCGCTGCACGCCCAAAATGGCCATGACTTGTTGCACAAGCGCACGAAATGTATAAACCTTAGGCCCAACAAGCGCGTAAGTTTTACCAAAAGTTGCAGTGTTTTCAAGGCTTTCTACAAAGCAACTTGCAACATCTTCTACCCAAATAGGCTGAAATTTTGCATTCGGTTTTGCCAACAATACCACTGGTAAACATTTAACTAATGTAGCAAACAAATTAGTCAAACGATCTCCTCGCCCAAAAATAATAGAAGGTTGAAACACAGTAATATCAAGCTTGTGATTAAATTCAGTCAAGGCTTTTTCACCCGCCGCTTTAGAACGCAAATACTGGCTAGGCGCATGACCACTTGCTCTCAAGCTACTCATGTGAAGCAAACGCTTAATGCCTAAATCTGCACAGAGATTAGCCAACTGCTCGGGTAATTGGTGGTGTGCTGTGTTAAAACTCAGACGAGTACTTTGATGCAAAATACCAATTAAATTGATGACAGCATCAGCCCCTGCAAGTGATGACATGAGAGCCTGCTTATTAAAAACTTGGCACTCCACCACACTTACTTTGGGCAATAACAAGAGGTGTTTTGCCTTATCACGGTGACGCGTGAGTACAGTGACTGCATAACCTGCTTTGGCTAATTTAGCTACAATAGCACTCCCCATAAACCCTGAACCGCCTAAAACACATACTTTTTTCTCTTGCATATTTAGCCTTTTAACCTTGTCTTCTTATTCGCTATCAGAAATGATAGGCTCTGCCACCACTTTACTTGGAATCACCCCCAAACGCGCTTTTAAGCTTTGTACGGGTAAGCCTAATTTAGGCGCATACATTTGCGCATTTGCCATTACTTTTTGCACATAGAGCCTTGTTTCTAAAAATGGAATAGATTCAATATAAATCGCGGCTTCAAGTGGTGTGCTAGCCATCCATTTTTTGGCACGTCCTGGCCCTGCATTATAGGCGGCTGTTGCCATCACAGCTTGCCCACTCATTAACTCTAAAGTGTAGCGCATATAATATGTGCCAATCTCTACATTGGTGGATAAGTCATGAATTTGATCATGACGATAGCCATCCAAGCCCATACGCTTAGCTGCCCATTTGGCAGTTGCTGGCATCAATTGCATTAAGCCAGCCGCGCCCACGCCAGATTTAGCAAAATGCATAAAACGGCTTTCTTGGCGTACCAAGCCATAAATCCAAGCTTCATCTATATTTTCATTACGTGCAGAAGCGCGAAATAAATCGCGATAAGGCGTTGGGTAACGCAAACTGTAATTATGCAAACTCTTGGTGTTATCTGCAGTGCTAATCGCGGTGTCATACCATTTTTGACGTTGTGCTAACTCCGCAGCCGCTAACAACTGCTTATCATCAAACTCGCGCATTGCCCATGCCCACTCTAACTTAGCCTCCCAACGCATTTCTAAATTATTAAACTCAAGTGCACGTTTAATGGCTGCTTGGCTGGCAATGGCCATCACCTCAGTATCTGTTGGGGTATATTCTTGAGGGGTATTACCTAGCATACTTTCTAGTTCTTCTGCCGCTAACCACCCATAATAATGACGTTCGTTTGCAAGTAGTGCAAAAATAGCATTGGCTTCTACCTGTAAGTTCTGCTCTTTTAAGGCGCGGGCTTTCCAATAACGCCAAGCACCTTCTTCTGCTTGTGCTTTAGACATCGCAGAAATCGTATTTTTAACCGTAGGCCAATCTGTTGCACGCAATGCGGCTCTTGCTTTCCAAGCAAGTTGTTCTTTATCTAGTGCAGTATCTTTTGCTAATGCATAAAACTCAAGTGCATTTGGGTGATGCCCACGTGCAGCATGGTAAGCAATACGCCCCCATGCGAACGCTTGGTTTTCTTCTGAAAACTCCTTTTTTAGTCGCCCAAATACAGCTACCGCATTATCTACATTATTACGCGCTAAACGATCTAAAGCGTATAAATTAACCTCTGCACCATAGCGAGTATTGAAAGCGGCCGCATTCGTAACCGTTACTTTTTTACGTCCTTTTTTGACAAGTACGGGTTTGCTTTCCAGCAACGCTTGTGGGCCTTGGTACGCTAAATCAATCAACTTAAAGTTCATTTCTTCCACGTTTGACAAACGCGAAGCAATGGCCTTAGCTAAAATCAACTTATTATCTTGTAAAGCGACTCTAAACCGTGCCCATATATCTTCATCGGTCAGCGTGCCTAATGCTTGCATCTTATCAAACAACGCATTACAACTACTCGGCAAGTCTGCACTTGTTAGCCAAAGCTCATGGGCTTGTGCATTGACATCGGCATCACCAATTTCTAAATGTCCTAATAAAGCATAACACTTCACGGCAACATCTTCGCGCTTGAAATTGGCATGTTCTTGAAAAAATGGACCCCAATTTTTTTGCTTCGCGAGTTTTTTTAGCCACTCAGCTCGTAACCGATCTGCAAATGCCATTTCTGCATATTGAGCAAGAAAGTTTTGAATTTCTTCATCCCGCGCTTGCTCCATTTTTAAGAGCATGAGCCAATAATCTGCATAAGGGGCGAGCATATATTGCTGTGCCTTTAACTGACTCACATCTTCAGCCAAGGCAATTTCATTTTTAGCATCATACGCATTTTTAGCATGTTTAAATAAGGCTTGATCGGACATTGCATAGACAAAATGCGTTGTCAACAATAAGCCCAGCATGGCACTCAATTGGATCAATCGGCGTAGTTTTTTAAACAGGCTAAACATAAATAATTCGTCTTAATACCAAAAGAATAGCCACAATGACTACAAAAAATAAGGTGTACTGAAGTGTTTTTTTGAAATACAGCAGATACTTTTTATCATCTAACAATAAATACAAGCCTAGTAACACCATTGCGGCAATTACTAATAACACAAAGATTAGGCGAATCATCAACACGGTGCGCCTCCTTTACATAAATTGCAGAACCTATTGCCCAACAGCCTAAAATGCTGGTTCTGCTAGCATTTGCTTGGCGGTCATCGGTGCTATTTCTGCGCTTTGTTGCGCTTCAAATGTCGCATACTCCCAAGCAGCCTCATCTTGCATCAGTGCTCGTAATAATTGATTATTCAATGCATGGCCTGATTTATATGCATAAAATGCACCTAATATCGGGTGACCTAACATATATAAATCGCCAATCGCATCCAGCACTTTATGCTTAGCAAACTCATCGTCATAACGCAGACCATCCGCATTGAGCACACGATACTCATCTAACACAATCGCATTGTCTAAACTTCCACCACGCGCTAACCCATTTGAACGTAAATACTCAACCTCGTGCATAAAACCAAATGTTCGTGCGCGGCTAATTTCTTTAATGTAAGAGTCTGCAGAAAAATCAATTTTGACATTATTGCCAGAGTGCTCAAATACAGGATGATTAAACGCAATGGTGAAGTCAATTTTGAATCCACTGTAAGGTTCAAATCGCACCCATTTATCGCCATCAACTACTTCCACAGTCTTTTTAACGCGGATAAATTTTTTAGGGACTGCTTGCTCTTGCACACCAGCTTCTTGCAATAAAAATACAAACGGACCTGAACTTCCATCCATAATCGGGATTTCAGAAGCGTTGACTTCAACATAAACATTATCAATACCTAAGCCAGCCAAGGCTGACATCACATGTTCAACAGTCGCAACGCGTGCGCCATTGGCCTCCAATGCAGAACATAGACGCGTGTCACGTACTGCATCAGGTGTTGCCAAAATTTCATTGGGTTGAGGCAGATCAACCCGTTTGAAAATAATACCAGTGTCGGGTGCAGCAGGCCGAAGGGTAAGAGTAACCTTCTCGCCATTGTGCAATCCAACGCCTGTGGCACTAATCGCTTTTTTAAGTGTGCGTTGCTTTAACATGCTTATAACCTAACCATTCAAAACGTTTTAGCCATTCATTTTCACTGGAGACGACTCCATATTTGCTTTATGAATCAAGCAAATAATAACATAATTCACCATCAGCAGTTTTAAGCCGACTAAATCGTTTAGCCTTAGCTAGACGGCCTTAGTCAGCTTGCTTGCGTAAAAATGCAGGAATGTCATACTCTTCCACACCCGACATTTTCATTGCTTCCACTTGTGCGCGACGACTATTTGAGCCAAACACGGCTGGTGCTTCCTCCTCCACCATCACGCTACTACCCATAAATACGGGTTGCCCAGTGGTGCCATTACGCACGACTTCTTGCGTCATGACGCGTAGCTCTGGTTTTTGTTGGCGGCGTTGCGCGCCAGTTAAGCCTGTTGCTACCATCGTGACACGTAAGCCATCACCCATACTTTCATCGAACACATTACCTACAATCACGGTTGCGTCTTCCGCGGTAAAGGCTTTAATGGTGTTCATCACATCGTAGTATTCTTTCATTTTGAAAGCACTTGAAGTAGTAATATTCACTAATACACCGCGTGCATTCGCCAAATTAACATCTTCCAGCAATGGGCTCGCAACGGCTTGTTCTGCAGCAATACGCGCACGCTCTGGGCCTGTAGCTAACGCCGAACCCATCATCGCCATGCCCATCTCACTCATCACAGTGCGTACATCAGCAAAGTCTACGTTGACCATACCAGCGCAGTTAATGATCTCTGCAATGCCAGAAACCGCATTGTGCAATACATCATTGGCCGCTCTAAAAGCCTCTAAAAATGGCACATCTTCGCCCAAGACTTCCATCAATTTTTCATTAGGAATCACAATGAGCGAATCAACATACTTTGATAACTCATCTAGACCATCAGAGGCCACTTTAGTGCGTTTCCCCTCAAAAGCAAAAGGTTTGGTCACCACGGCCACAGTTAAGATACCCATTTCTTTAGCGATTTGTGCAATCACTGGCGCAGCACCTGTGCCTGTACCACCACCCATACCTGCAGTGATAAAGAGCATATCTGCACCATCAATCAGTTCGGCAATTGCGTCACGGTCTTCTAGTGCTGCTTCACGCCCAACTTCAGGCTTAGCACCCGCACCTAAACCACGCGTCATTGATTCACCAATTTGTAAAATGGTTTTTGCTTGGCTTTTCTTCAAAGCCTGCATATCCGTGTTTGCGCAAATAAACTCAACACCGCCGACGTTTTTTTCAATCATGTGTGCAACCGCGTTGCCGCCGCAACCGCCTACACCAATGACCTTAATCACGGCTTCTTGTGAATTTTTTTCCATAATTTCAAACATACTCATCACTCCTCTTTTTAAACTTGCGATTTCTAAATTACTTCTGCCTTTTTACTGCGACTACCTAATACAACTACATTGCCTACTACTTAAAAATTTCCCGCAAACCAACTTTTCATGCGTTCTAAAATTCTGGCAAACGAGCTTGATTCCATCTGCCCAGTCAAATGTCTTTCTAACTGCTGCTTACCCATGAGCACTAAGCCCACGGCTGTTGCATAACGTGGATTACTGACCACCTCAGACAATCCGCCTACATAACGCGGCATACCAAGGCGCACTGGCATATGAAATATTTCCTCACCCAATTCCACCATGCCACGCATCATGGCCGACCCACCTGTAATCACAATGCCTGAAGCAATCATTTCTTCCATACCACTACGGCGTAGTTCATTAAGCACTAGCTCATACAACTCAACCACACGTGGCTCTAATACTTCTGCCAAAGTTTGTACAGAAAGTTGGCGTGGTTCACGACCATCCACCCCTGGTACTTCAACAACTTCACGTGGGTCTGCCAGTTGGCGTAATGCACAGCCATGTTTGATTTTGATATCTTCAGCCGATTGCGTAGGCGTACGGAAAGCCACGGCCACATCATTGGTCATTTGGTCGCCAGCAATGGGTACAACTGCCGTATGACGAATCGCACCTTGTTTAAATACGGCAATATCAGTCGTGCCGCCACCAATATCCACCAAACACACGCCTAACTCTTTTTCATCATCGGTCAACACAGCGAGGCTTGATGCAAGCGGCTGTAAAATCAAATCACTCACTTCAATGCCGCAGCGTTTAATGCACTTCACAATGTTTTGCGCCGCAGCTACTGCGCCTGTAACGATATGCACTTTGACCTCAAGCTTCATCCCGCTCATACCAAGCGGCTCGCGTACATCTTCTTGCCCATCAATAATGAATTCTTGTGTCAGTATATGTAGGATTTGTTGGTCTGCTGGCAGAGCAATAGCACGCGCAGTTTCTATCACGCGGTCAACATCCATTTGTGAGACTTCTGCATCTTTAATTTTCACCATGCCATGTGAGTTCAAGCTCTTGATGTGGCTACCTGCGATACCCGTGTAAACATTGTTAATTTTGCAATCCGCCATGAGCTCGGCTTCTTCGAGCGCACGCTGGATGGACTGCATGGTAGATTCGATATTGACCACCACGCCTTTTTTGAGGCCGCGAGAGACATGCTGCCCCAAACCAATCACCTTCACTGTACCTTCTGGCTGTAATTCAGCAACGATAGCCACGATTTTTGATGTCCCAATATCGAGACCGACTATTAAGTTTTTATCTTCTCTGATTCTGCTCATAATTTATCCTTTGCGTAAACTTAAGTTACGACTTCAGTCTTTTTAACTACATTGTTAATCTTTACTTCATTTGGTTTTGTTTGAGCTTGCTTAAATACCACCCCCGCTGGCTCTATACTCTTTTCCCGCTGCAATTCTGTTGGCTTGCGCACCGAAAATCCATTGGGATAACGCAAATCTGCATAAGCAATTTTTTTATTCAACCCTGCAATGGTGTTGCGATAAACTGAAGTGAATTTTTCCAATCTCGATTGCATATCCGTTCTGCCCAACTCAATCACCATTGCATTATTTGCCGTAATTTGCCATGCGCGACGCGGTGTCAGCGCGAGCGTTGCGATATGTAAATTTGCACGTTTTAGCACTTGGTTAAATGCATCATATTGTGATGAAACTTCTATCACGCCATCTTCTGGCCCATAAAATACAGGCAAATCTCCACCTGATGCGGCATGAAACAATTCTCCGTGCGTATTTACCAAAGCAGCAGCACCCCATCGCGCCATTGCTTGATGCTCCTCAATACTCACCTCTAGCTTATCTGGCCAGCGACGACGCACACTCACATTGCGTGCCCAAGGTAATTTCTCAAATGCATCACGCGCTTTAACTAAATCTAGCGTAAAGAAATTACCCTTTAAATGTTTAGCTACAATGAGTTTTATTTGTTCTCGACTCACATGCTGCAATTCACCCTCTACCTTGACTTCACGCAAAGGAAATATTGGCAAATGCACCACCACATAAAGTGTTGCATAAAGCATCGCCACTACACTAAGCGCATAAAGTAAGTTAGCAATCCAATTCAGCAGTGTAGGTTTATCCCACATGCGCTAACTCCAAAATACGCAACACCAGCGCATCAAAGCCAATCCCTGCCGCCTTTGCTGCCATTGGTACTAGGCTATGGTCTGTCATGCCTGGGCTCGTATTCACTTCTAAAAAATAATGTTTACCTGCTTCATCCATCAAAAAATCTACGCGTCCCCAATCGCTACATCCAATGACATTAAACGCCTGCAAGGCCTCTTGCTGAATCTGCGCTTCTTTTTCACTACTCAAACCACTTGGGCATCGATATTCAGTGTCATCACGCAAATACTTTGCCTCATAATCGTAAAACTCGTTTTTTGGCACGATACGCACAATCGGCAATGCGCTATCGCCCAATATCCCAACGGTGTATTCACCTCCGCCCACAAACTGCTCAGCGATTACCAGTGGGTCAGATTCTGCTGCCAATTCATATGCTGCTTTTAACGCACCAGCCACTTTTACTTTGCTAATACCGATGCTTGAGCCTTCATTGGCAGGCTTCACAAATAGTGGCAACCCCAGCTTTTTTTCAATCGCATCAAAATCTGAATCAGCATTCACTAACTCAAATGCTGGAGTGCTTATCCCAGCAGCCGTCCACATCATTTTGGTGCGCCATTTATCCATACCAATGGCTGAAGCCATCACACCACTACCTGTATAGGGGATGCCAAGAAGCTCCAATGCACCCTGCATAGCACCATCTTCACCAAAGCGACCATGCAAAGAAATCATGGCAAGGTCATAATCTTCCAAATCATGCAATGGACGTGTGGCAGGATCAAACGCTTCTGCATTCACCCCTTGCCTCTGCAAGGCCGCCAGCACGGCACTGCCACTTTTGAGTGAAACTTCACGTTCACCTGATTTTCCGCCGAATAACACGGCTACTTTTCCAAATTGATGCCTCATTTTCTAGCCCCTAGCTCCCAGTCTCTAGCCCCTAACTCTCCGATTACTTTCACTTCTTGTTGCAAAGTTACCCCATGTTTTTCCAACACTGTTTCACGGATATGTTTAATCAACAATTCAATATCTAACGCTGTAGCATTGCCCACATTCACAATAAAATTAGCATGTTTTTCAGACACTTGCGCCCCACCAATGATGTAGCCTTTCAACCCACTCGCCTCAATGAGCCTTGCTGCAAAATCTCCATCAGGATTTCTAAAAGTTGAACCTGCACTAGGCAAATTAAGGGGCTGTGAGGCTAACCTTTTGGCCAATAATGTTTTAATTTTTTGTGAGGACTCATTAACATCACCATTTGCCAATATGAGCCAAGCAGCAACAAACCATTCATCTGCCACTGGCTTTTCAATATGGCGATAAGTTGGTACAAACGCACTCGCATCACGCGTTGTTAATTCACCCTGCTTGCCAATCGTAGTAACACGCCTCACCACATTCCAAGTTTCACTACCATAGCAACCTGCATTCATGGCAAGTGCGCCGCCCACCGTGCCTGGAATACCTGCAAAAAACTCAGCCCCAAACTTGGATTCTTTTGCACAAAATTTAGCGAGTTTGGCGCATGTTACGCCAGCTTCGGCATACACCAAGTCACCCTCCATTTTTAGTTCAGTCAATGCGTTGTGCATCAAAATTACCGTACCGCGTATGCCGCCATCGCGCACCAATAAATTTGAGCCTAAACCTACAAAATAGACCGCTTCATCTTGCGGTAAATGTGCTAAAAATCCTTGTAAATCGGTTAAATCGGTTGGTACATAAAAACGATCCGCACAGCCGCCTACACGCCAGCTAGTGTGGCGCGACATGGGCTCATTGATGAGCAACTTGCCTTGATGTTGTGCGATTTGCTTCATCTTTTATGCCTTATTTGCCATATTTTTAGTGTTAGTTGCTACTTGCCCAATAGAACCCGCACCCATCACAATCACCACGTCATCCGCTTGAGTAATATCCAAAATCGCTTGAGGCAATGCATCAGTCGTTTCTACAAATAAAGGCTCAACCTTGCCAGCCACACGTATTGCTCGAATGAGCGAACGCGTATCTGCCGCCACAATCGCAGCTTCACCTGCTGAATAGACTTCCGTGAGTAGCACCACATCAGCACCTGAGAGCACTTTGACAAAATCTTCAAAACAATCGCGTGTACGTGTGTAGCGATGCGGTTGAAACGCCATCACCAAACGGCGATGCGGAAAAGCTGCACGTGCTGCCGCAATCACTGCTTGCATCTCTACTGGGTGGTGCCCGTAATCATCAATCAACGTAAATGTGCCACCTGCTTTAGCTGCCACTTCACCATAACGCTCAAAACGTCTGCCTACGCCTTTAAATTCTTTCAAGGCTTTAATCATGGCCTCAGGCGGTACATCTAACTCATCGGCAATTGCGATTGCCGCCAGCGCATTGAGCACGTAATGATTACCTGGCAAGTTGAGTGTCACCCCAAATTGCGTGGTTTTGCCATTAATAATTTGTACAGTAAAGTGCATTTTTCCATCATCAGCACGTATATTTGTAGCGCGCACTTTTGCATCTTCACTAAAACCATACGTGGTCACTGGTTTAGTCACGCGCGATAAAATTTCTCGCACATTCGCATCATCCACACACACCACCGCCATGCCCCAAAATGGTAATTGCTGTAAAAATTCTACGAACGCACTTTTGAGCTTTTCAAAACTGTGCTCGTATGTATCCATGTGGTCTTGGTCAATGTTGGTCACCACCGCCATCACGGGGGTTAAGTGTAAGAATGACGCATCTGACTCATCAGCTTCCGCCACGATGTATTCACCTGTACCTAACTTGGCGTTGGTATTAGCGGCTTCTAACTTACCTCCAATCACAAAAGTAGGATCCATGCCTGCCTCGGCCAAAATGCTGGCGATTAAACTCGTGGTTGTGGTTTTGCCATGCGTACCTGCCACGGCAATGCCTTGCCTAAAGCGCATGAGCTCTGCCAACATCAAAGCACGTGGCACCACTGGAATATTTTTAGCGCGCGCGGCTTTCACTTCAGGGTTTTCTTCATTCACAGCGGAAGACACCACCACGACATCCGCTGCTTTTACATTTTCTGCGGCATGACCTTGATACACCGTTGCGCCAAAGCTTGTTAAGCGTTTGGTGGTAGCGTTACTTGCCAAATCTGAGCCGCTCACATTGAAATCAAGGTTAATGAGCACTTCTGCAATACCGCTCATGCCTGAGCCGCCGATGCCTACAAAATGTATGTTTTTAACTTTGTGTTTCATTTTGCCACCTCGATACAAACGGCTGCCACATCTGCGGTTGCATTGGGCTTACCTAATTTTTTAGCTGCAATCGCCATTTCCAAACACTGTTCACGCGTTAATCCGCGCAAAATATCGGCTAATGCTTCAACACTGAGTGCCTTTTGTTGCACTAAGATTGCTGCCCCTGACTCTGCTAAATAACTTGCATTGGTAGTTTGGTGGTCATCCACCGCCGCAGGGAAAGGCACCATCAATGCGCCTAAGCCAATTGCAGAAACCTCTGCCACCGTGAGCGCACCTGCGCGGCAAATCACAAAATCTGCCCATGCGTACATTTCTGCCATATTTTCAATATAGGCACGTGCCTCCACTACCACATCAGCTAACGCATAATTTTTTTTCAATGTCTCGATGTGTTTAACCCCAGACTGGTGAATTACTTGAGGTCGTTGCATTTCTGGTAACTGTGCAATCGCCTTTGGAATCACTTCATTCAATGCCTGTGCGCCTAAGCTGCCACCTACCACAAGCAAACGTAATACACCTGTGCGCCCCGCAAAACGTTGCTCTGGTTGCGCCTGTACCGTAATATCATTACGTACTGGATTACCAAGCAACTGCGCATCATCACCAAATGCGGTAGGGAACGCCGCCAAAATACGCGTTGCAAGCTTCGCCAGCACTTTATTGGTTAGTCCAGCCACTGAATTTTGCTCGTGAATCACCAATGGAATTCCCAACAATTTCGCCATTAACCCACCTGGAAATGCAGCAAAACCGCCCATGCCTAGTACCACATTAGGTTGATGTTGTCTTATCGCACTTACACTTTGACTAAAAGCCTTTATCAATTTCACTGGCAATAACAACCAGCCTAGAAAGCCTTTGCCACGCACGCCTTGCATGGTAATCATGGCTTTATGATAGCCTTTGCCTTCAATAAGGCGATTCTCCATCCCGCCTTCTGTGCACAGCCACACAATGTGCCAGCCCTGTGCTTGTAAAGCATCAGCTACCGCCATGGCTGGATACACATGTCCACCTGTACCTCCTGCCATCACCATTAGGGTTTTACTCATACAGGTAATCCCTTCTGTAAGCGTCTGTTTTCAAAATCAATACGCAACAAAATCGCCATCGCAATACAGTTAGCCAAAATGCCACTGCCGCCAAATGAGAGCAAAGGCAATGTCAGCCCTTTAGTTGGCAACAAGCCCATATTCACGCCCATGTTAATAATGCCTTGCACGCCTATCCACACACCTAAGCCTTGCGCCAATAAAGCACCAAAATAACGTTCGTTCTCTATTGCTTCTTTAGCAATGCCAAAAGCACGCATCACTATCCAAGCAAACAGTGCCACAACAGTGGTCACTCCAACAAAACCAAGCTCTTCCGCAATCACTGCCAATAAAAAATCAGTATGTGCTTCAGGTAAGTAAAGTAGCTTTTCAACGCTGGCACCTAAGCCCACACCAAGCCATTCGCCACGACCAAATGCAATTAGCGCGTGTGAAAGTTGGTAACCCTTACCATACGGATCTGCCCAAGGATCCATAAAACCAATTACACGTTCTAATCGGTACGGTGAGCTCCAAATCAAAAACACAAAACCTACCACGAGTAACACAATCAGCCCGCCAAAGATACGTGCATTGATGCCACCCAACCAAAGAATAGAAATTGAAATAGCGGCAATTACAGCAAACGCACCAAAGTCTGGCTCACGTAATAACAATCCGCCTACCACCAACATCACCATGAGCATTGGAAAGAAACCGTGCCTAAAGCTATCCATCACCGCCGCTTTGCGCACGGTGTAATCCGCCACGTACATCGCCGCAAATAACTTCATCAACTCAGAAGGTTGCAGGTTAATCACAAACAATGACAACCAGCGGCGACTACCCCCAACCACACGACCAATGCCTGGAATCAGCACTAAAACAAGCAATGCCAAGCCAATTAAAAATAAGTAAGGTGCCATTTTTTGCCACCAGGCCACGGGAATGTTAAACGCCACAAAAGCAGCACTTACGCTAATCACAATAAAGACTGCTTGACGCACTAGGTAGTAACTGCTGTTATGCCCCACGGCTTTATCGGCCTCAGCAATGGCAATCGATGCGGAGTACACCATCACCAAGCCGATACCCAATAAAATCAGCGTAACCCAAAGCAAGCCCTGATCATAACTAGGTGCGTTTATGCGCTCGCGATTAAGCATGGTGGCAATCATGCGGCCTCCTTAATGCGGTTTACCGCATTCACAAACACCTCTGCACGATGCACATAGTTTTTGAACATATCAAAGCTGGCACAAGCGGGAGAGAGCAACACGGCATCGTCTTTTTGCGCCAGCTTTTTGGCGATATTCACAGCTTCAGGCAAATCGATTGCCCGATATAAGGCCACGCCCGTGCTCAACAACTCAGCCTCAATCAATGGTGCATCCCGCCCAATCAGCACCACGGCACGAGCGTTATCTGCAACTGCTGCTTTTAAGGGAGAAAAATCTTGACCCTTACCATCACCCCCAGCAATGAGCACCACTTTTTGTGGCAAACCAGCCAGTGCCGCACAAGTAGCACCTACATTGGTGCCTTTTGAATCATCAAAATAATCCACATCATCAATATTGGCGACCCACTCCACGCGATGTGGTAAGCCTTTAAAGTTGTATAGTGTTTGCATAATAGGTGCATAATCCAAACCGATACCACGACACAGTGCGATAGCAGCTAGGGCATTAGCAGCATTGTGTAAGCCTGCAATTTTTAAATCTTGCGTATTCATCAAATCATGTGTGCCGCAGCAAAGCCATGTAGCGTTTGCCACTTCGCGCAAACCGTAGCTCGTTTCATCTTCTGGAACATCTAATCCAAATGTCACTTGCACCAACTTAGGCCGCGCCATCAACATACTCCACGCATCATCGCGATTGAGCACTTGCAATTGAGCGTTATAAAAAATACGTGCTTTAGCAATAGCGTATTCCTGCATACCCGCATATCTATCCATGTGATCTTCAGATAAATTAAGCATGGTTGCAGCGTCAATGCGTAAGTTGCTGGTAGTTTCTAACTGAAAGCTCGATAGCTCTAACACGTAAACATCAGGTGTTTCCATACCAAGAGCCTCTAGCACAGGCAAGCCAATATTGCCTGCTACAATAGTGTTTAAACCAGCCGCTTTACACATTTCACCTACCAAAGTAGTCACCGTGGTTTTACCATTAGCCCCTGTAATCGCAATCACCTTGGCATTGTGATTGCGATATTGTGCAAACAACTCCACATCACCAACCACTGTCACGCCTCGCGCAATCGCCGCTTGAATTTCAGGCTCAGCCAAAGGCACTCCAGGGCTCGCAACAACTAAATCTACATCTCTAAATAATGCCGCTGTGAATGCTCCCACGCTTACTTTTGCATCAGGAAACTCTGTTCTAAGTGCGTCTAAATTTGGCGGGTTATCACGTGAATCTGCCGCAGACAAGCGTGCGCTTTGCGCATGTAACCAGCGCAAAGCGGAGAGGCCTGTGTCACCTAAGCCTAAAACCAACACGTTTTTGTCTTTAAGTTGCATCATTACCTAATTTTTAAACTTGCCAAACCAATCAGCACCAACATCATGCTGATAATCCAAAAGCGCACCACAACTTGCGTTTCTTTCCAACCTTTTTGCTCATAGTGATGATGCAAAGGTGCCATCAAAAAAATGCGTTTGCCTACGCCTGTTTTCTTTTTGGTGTATTTAAAATAAGTGACCTGCGCGGCGACTGAGAAAGTCTCCATCACAAACACGCCACCCATGATGAATAAAATAATCTCTTGGCGCACAATGACAGCCACCACGCCTAAAGCTGCCCCCAGTGCCAGCGCACCTACATCGCCCATAAACACTTCGGCTGGATAAGCGTTGAACCATAAAAAACCTAAACCTGCGCCCGCCATTGCTGCACAAAATACCAGCAGTTCACCTGCGCCCGCTACATAAGGAATACCTAAGTATTTTGAAAAATACAAATGCCCTGCCACATAAGCAAACACGCCCAAAGCACTCGCCACCATCACCGTAGGCATAATTGCAAGACCATCTAAACCATCGGTTAAATTCACCGCATTACTACTGCCTACAATCACCAAATAAGTCAGCACCATAAAACTCACCGCACTCAGTGGAATCACCCAGTGCTTAAAAAACGGCACAATAAGCGTAGTTTCAACAGGGGTTTTTGCCGTGTTATACAAAAATACCGCCACGATAATGCCAATCACACTTTGCCAAAAAAACTTCGCTTTTTCTGATAAACCTTTTGGATTTTTATAAACTACTTTGCGGTAGTCATCCACCCAACCAATTGCGCCAAAACCTAAAGTAGTCAACAGCACTACCCATACGAATCGGTTGTTTAAATCCACCCAAAGTAAAGTTGAAATGGCAATTGCCACCAATATCAACGCGCCGCCCATTGTGGGTGTACCCGCTTTAATCAAGTGAGTTTGTGGGCCATCATCACGCACAGCTTGTCCGACCTTATACTCCGTAAGCTTGCGTATCATTGAAGGTCCCACAAGCAATGAAATAGCGAGTGCAGTGAGCATCGCCAAGACCGCGCGCAAGGTAATATAATCAAACACATAAAAGCCGCGTATATGCTGCGTTTTAGCCAACCACTGAAATAATTCCATTAACATTTAGTGTGCCTCTCCATTGTTTTGCTGTGTAGTAATAGCATTGACTACGCGCTCCATTTTCATAAAGCGTGAACCTTTTACTAGCACCACCGATTTCTGATTCATTTCGTTTTTTATTGTATTGACCAACATGTCCACTTCGTTAAATGCTTGTGCTTTTGCGCCAAACGCTTGCGCCGCTGCTTGACTGTTTTCACCCAGCGTATAAAAAACATCGATGCCTTTTTGCTTGGCATACGCGCCAATTTCAGCGTGGAGCTTTAGGGCATCTACACCCAATTCCCCCATATCACCTATCACCAGTATTTTTGTGCCCGCTTGTATGGCAAGTACATCAATCGCCGCACGCATGGAATCTGGATTAGCGTTATAAGTATCATCAATCACCACCGCATGATTTAAACCAGCCTTGCGTTGCAAACGCCCATTCACACCCGCAAAGTGTTCTAAGCCATATGCAATCTCTGCATTTGAAACACCTAGTGCATAAGCCACCGCGCTGGCTGCTAGCGCATTGCTAATGTTGTGTTTACCTTGCAGATGCAACACAACACTATTTTTACCGTTTGGCGTGCTTAAACTCATTATGCCCAAACCATTATTTTCAACATGTTGTGCGCTAACATCCGCATTGATTTCAATACCAAATGTCACAATTTTTCTACTTGCATTTAAACCACACCAATATTCATCATAAGCATCATCCGCGTTAATGACCGCCACACCATCATGATCTAAGCCAGCAAAAATCTCCCCCTTAGCTTTGACAATATTGTCACGT
>JABFSF010000039.1 GCA_013140755.1 Methylotenera sp.
CACACATCCTTTGATCAATTGTTTCATCATCAACATATAGGGGCATGAGTTCAAGTGTCCAAATTTATGGGCATTTTTTATTTCAAATGTTTTTTATCATGATACATCGTGACGATTACGTTTGGACTAGAGGGCAATCATGGAAACAATGAATCTTGATGAAGTGAGTAAAGTATTGAAGATTACCAAGGCCACAGCTAGAAACAGATTGAGCCAAGGTTTGCCGATGCCGCCATCTTTCAAAGTAGGCCGTAGCCGTTTATTTCTGACAACTGAGTTCTACTTGTGGATGGCGCAGCAGGCAAAGCCTATCAACAACACACACCAACAATAAAAATGTATGAAAGGAAAAAAATGGCTTAAAGATAACAAGAAGAAAACTAGGCCTTAGAAGCGCAAAAAGCTTGGGGTGGAGCCCAAGCCTTTGGCATTACATTCAAGATTGCAACCCTGAAACCGTATTGTCTACGCACTTTCATCGACTGTCAAGGTCGAGGCCTCTCCATACCTTTTGACTAGGTAATTATCCATCAACACATATCAAAGAGCCTGCCCTGTGGTTCGCTCTGAATGGAGAAGCGCAATGAAAATCAAATCATTAGTCATTTTATGTTTTGTAAGTAGTGGAATTCCACTTCATTTGACGTGCAGACCCTCGCCCAAGTCAGCGAGAGTTTGCGATGTCGAATAGGAGATTATCAATGAGAAAAATTCGTGAAGTGTTGCGGCTTACTTATGAAAGCAAGATGAGTCATCGCATGATTGAAAGATCAATTGGTATTTCAAGAAAAGCCGTAGCTGATTATTTAATGAGAGCTCGCCAAAAAAATATTGCTTGGCCATTACCAGCAGAACTTGATGATACGACTTTAGAAGAGCGATTATATACAACCACTAGAAAGAAAATCGTCAGCAAAAAACCAAGCCCCAATTGGTTTATGGTCAATCAAGAGCTCAAAACTAAAGGTGCAACTTTAGCGGAACTCCATTTGGAATATTTAATGGAACATCCAAAAGGCATGGGTTATAGCAGCTTTTGCACTTATTATCGTGAGTATAAGAAAACATTAAAACGATCACTGCGCCAAGTCCATTCCGCTGGTGAGAAAGTCTTCGTAGATTATGCAGGGCCAACAGTGCCAATACATAATTTGCAAACAGGTGAAGTCCAACAAGCTCAAATATTTGTGGGCGTGTTAGGCGCGTCAAACTATATCTATGCCGATGCAGTATGGAACCAACGCAAAGCAAATTGGATTGCTTCGCATGTAAGCATGTTTGAGCACTTTGGCGGCGTGCCACAGATGGTGGTATGCGACAACCTGAAATCAGCCGTAAAAAAATCTAGCAGGACAGAGCCTGTTATCCAGACGGCTTACCAAGATATGGCATCTCATTATGGGACAGCTATCTTTCCTGCCCGAGCCTACAAGCCTAAAGACAAATCAAAAGCTGAAGGTGGTGTGCTCATTGTAGAGCGCTGGATATTGTTTCGTATTAGAAAGCATGTATTTACTAGCCTTGCTGAATTAAACGAAGCCATCAAAGTGTTGTTGGTTGATGTAAATAATAGGCCTTTCCAGAAAATGCCTGGCACACGCGCAACTGCATTTCAGTCATTAGACAAGCCTGCTTTAAAGTCATTGGTAATCCAACCTTACGAATACAAGGAGTTTTATAAAGTACGTGCAGGCTTTGACTACCATGTTGAAATAGACAGTCATTTTTACAGTGTGCCGCATGTGCTGGTACGTAAACAACTAGAGGCTATTGTGACTGAGAGCACAATCGAAGTCATGCATGGTGGCCGACGAGTAGCTAGCCACCTTCGCAGTTATGTATCTGGTGGAAAGACCACTAATCCTGAGCACATGAACAACGAGCATCGCCACTATCTGAAATGGAATGCAGCACATGAATTGGAATGGGCAACGACAGTTGGTATTAATACACATGCATTCCTTACCCATGTGCTTGCTCAAGCCACTCACAGAGACTTTGGATACCGATGGAGTAATTCCATCAAATCGTTACACAGGAAATTCGGCGATGAACGTTTGGAAGCCGCTTGTAAACTAGCTATGGAGATTGGGGCTTCAAAAACTGCAAACTTGCATTCCATCCTGCAAAAAAATCTAGACCAACACAATCGTAGGTCAGAGTCTTTACAAGAAGCAGACTTTGATCACGACAACATTCGTGGCGCAAGCTACTACCACTAAATTACTATAAAAAGGATTACCCAATGTTATCTCAACAAACCATCAATAAACTATCTGAAATGAATCTCAATGGCATGAACAAAGGTTATCAGGAACAGCTATCCAGCCCCGCTTGCCAAGGACTGGCATTTGAAGACCGCTTCGGTATGTTGGTTGATCAGGAGCAGACGTACCGCGAAAATCAACGATTAGTCAGACTATTAAAATCAGCTAAATTAAAAGCAAATGCATGTATGGAGGACATTGACTATAGCCATAGCCGTGGGCTTGATAAGGCGCAAATTGCCAGTCTAAACAGTACAGACTGGATTAAACGCGGCTTTAATCTCATCATTACTGGTCCTACAGGCTGCGGTAAAACTTGGATTTCCTGTGCGCTGGGCAATCAAGCTTGTAGGTTAGGACTGTCCGTTAGCTTTCAACGCTTACCGCTTATGCTTGAAGAGTTGCAGTTAGCGCATGCAGACGGCAGTTTCCGCAAAAGATTAATGCAACTAGCCAAGGTTGACTTGCTTATACTGGATGATTTTGGAATTGCGACACTCAACCCACAAAGCCGTGGGGACTTACTTGAGGTCATAGATAGTCGCTCAGGTGGAAAATCCACCGCTATTACGAGTCAAATACCCGTGGACTTATGGCATGACTATTTAAAAGGCGGAAATCCTACCGTTGCCGATGCCATTCTAGACAGATTAGTAAGCGGAACGCTACGCATTCAACTTAAAGGTGAGTCTATGCGGAAGTTACGCTCTGCGAAAATATGAACCAATCCAAAATCTGATGTGTAGGTCTCTTTTGATTTCCAAGAGTTCTTATGCGTAGTAAACAAAGATAAAGCCACTTTCCTGAATAAGCAAAAGTGGCTTTATTTGCACTGTAATAGGTGGCGCAATTTAAACTGAAATGGGTGGCTCATTTATAACTGTTTTATGTGGCAACTTTGCACAATATTCAGTGGCGCTTTTAGGTTGAAATACGCAATGTCCGGACGTTCAATCCTTACACGGCTTTTCTCCCGCAGTTCTAACCAGAACTTATTGAGTGCTTCAGCTGGTGCTGACATGCTACCTCGGCGTACATACTGATATAACTTATTGGCCGTGGGCGTAATGCCATAGCGAAAAAATAACAACACACAGACTTCGCGGTAGATATCTTTAGTGTCGGGAAATTCTGCTTTTAGCGCGTCAATCTCAATTTGAAGCTGCTGTTCGTTAATAATTACTGCATTCATGAAGTTTTACTCAAAATTTAGTAATAAATAATACAACGTATAACATTAAGAATACAATTATTTATGATTAACTTTTGACATTATTACTCTAATGTCAAATAATATCTAAATTCACGATTTTAAAAGTACTGAGACCTGAAATTGACTTTACAGACTAAATTAACTGTTATCCCAGCAGTAGCCACGATTGATTCCATTAAGCTCTCTGCCGAGTTTGATGGCAGCAATGGTGTTAACCGTGCTACCGGTAACCGCCCTCAGATTACTGCCAATACTGATGCTGATGCCATTAAAGTATGGCTTGCTCGCTATCTCGATACCAAAACCACTTTCGACAGTTATCGTAAAGAAGCTGAACGGCTGTTGTTGTGGTCAGTAATTGAACTTAGGAAGCCGTTATCATCATTAAGCCATGAGGATTTTCTGGTATATCAACGCTTTCTAGCTGATCCGCAGCCAACGAAGCGATGGATCATGATCAAACGTAAGGTGGCAAGAGACGACCCTAAGTGGCGGCCATTTGCAGGCCCCCTCTCCCCCACCAGTCAACGGCAAGCTATCGTTATCTTAAATGGTATGTTTTCTTGGTTAGTTAATGCCGGCTATTTAGCTGGCAACCCTTTATCTTTATCCAGAAATCGTCAGCGTAAAGCTAAGCCTAGAGTTACCCGCTTTTTAGATGAAGATCTGTGGAAAGAAGTAAAACTGACGATTGAAAGCATGTCACGAGAGACCAATCGGGAACGCGAGCATTACCATCGCGTACGCTGGTTGTTTTCATTACTGTATATAACAGGACTACGGGTATCGGAAGTCACGCAAAATACCATGGGTGGATTTTACAGTCGTAAAGACAAAAGCAGCGAATCAAGGTGGTGGTTGGAGATTACGGGCAAGGGTGACAAAACTCGCATAGTGCCAGCCACCAATGAGCTCATGCTTGAACTGGGTCGTTATCGTCGTGAAATGGGTTTGAGTTTAAACCCGATCGAAGGTGAAACTGTTCCATTGTTATTGCCTATTGGTGGTAAGCAACGCCCAATGACTAGGAGTGCAGTTCATTTAATACTTAAACAAATTTTTAATATTACAGCTAAACGTTTACAAGAACGGGGACCTGATTTTATAGCTCAAGCCGCTAAACTAGAAGCCGCTTCTGCGCATTGGATGAGACATACAGCTGGCTCAGACATGACATCGGCGGATATGGATATAAGACACGTCCGAGACAATTTGGGGCATGAGTCTATAGCTACAACGAACAATTATCTACATTCAGAAGATGATAAACGTCACCAGGACACTGAAGAACATCATAGATTAAATTGGTAGATGTTATTTTTTTCCTGCTTGAGGTTGTATTGTTAAATTTTTGATAGCTGCATTGGTGTTGAATTGTTGTTGTCTTATTTGTTCAATTTGATTAGATTGATGCTGAATCAATATGTGAAGTTCTTTCTCTTTCTGGTCATGTATTAATTGATTACTAGTGCCGGTTTTAAGCACATTTGTATCTTGATTGAATGCCATGATGGAAACCACTAAGGATGCTAACGCTAGCAGCGCAGTAATAATTAGGGAGCCTACACCTAGCCATAATTGAAAGTTAACTTGTTTGTCGGATTTCTCTTCTTTTGCATCGAGTCTTAATAAAAAATTCTCTGCTGATTCAGCTAAGTCTTTTAGCATTTCAGCTGATTGAGCCGTCATTTTGCCTGTAATTTTGGCCAACTCACGATCTTCATTTCTTTCACGATTTAGGCGATTTTGATGTTCAAAAAGCTCATTGTGGATTTCTGGCTTGTATGTTCTAAAAGCGGGGGCTTCACGTTTTTGATCACCAATTAAACGTTCATAGCTTCCTAGTGTGCTGCCAAGACGTGCGGTACTTGCATTTAATTGTTCAAAAATTTTCTTGGCCGGGCTCTCTATACTTTCTAATATCATTTTTCGCTGATTGATCAGGAAATTTTTCTGATTTGTAATTTCAGCTTCTAAAACGCGATCAAAAAATATTAATGCCGTTTCATTTGGCTTTCTTGACACTAAGGCTGCACTCTCCTTTTCGTTGTGCTTTCCTCTAGATGCCCCTAGTTTCGTATGAAATAGGTCAACAATTGCATTAAGGTCAGGCTCAGACAAGCTAGAGTAAATATCTAAAGGAAGGGGCGTAACGTCCACAGAAAAACTGGTTCTAGCAATCATGCTAATCAGAATCGGCAACACCTTTTGAGCACGATTTTCAGGGGTATCTTCACTTAAATCCGAGTAAAACTTATAGTTATCGGCCGAAGGTGAATATGCGTAGACAGTGCCTTGAGAGGTTTCCACACTTCCCATCGGCTTTGCAAACATATCTAAATTTAGTTTTTTACCCCCCTCTGCCACTTGATAGCCCTTTATGTTCTAATTGGAATTGATACTTGCGGCTGCAGAGGTACCAAAATATTTTGATAGGCACGTAAGATATCATTATATAAATTCTCGTGTTTTGGTGCTTCAACCGAGATAATAAGTGCATATCGAATCTTCTCGGCACGCGTATTGGCCGCACCTCCGGCCCTAGCGTTGTAATGAATATCGAATACTGGGCCATTTAAGGTAGTTCCACGCATATTCTTTTCACCATGAAGCACTGTTTCCCATTTACCCATATCCGATCTGCGCTCAGCTTCTGTAGAGTATTTTTTCATATCGAAGAAACCTTTAGTTTCAGCGTTTGCCTTGCCAGTTTTGACGTTATTTTCATCCGGTCGAAAGGTTACCTCTAGCCCGGCACGTGTATAAGCTGCAGAGTCTTGTGGATCCGTTGGTGAGGCATAACAAAAAGTTGCCTTTAACGTAATATTGCCGGTTAAACCCCCTTCTGGAAGTGGCAAAGTTGCGCGTAGATATTTACCAGGCTTAAGCTCACCTTGATATACGACCCTAGCAACCCCAGATGGACAAGTAATAATGTCGATTAAATCTTCTTGTATTTTCCCCCAACCCACTTCATTTTTATTGTGATTCAACGGATCTGCGCTATGTACAAGCAATGCTTTAATTGCTAATGGGGAGAGTTCTCTCCCCAGAATAGCTCTAACACCCACAGCATTCCTAAGTAAATATGGTGCGGCAAAGCTGGTACCTAAAGTTGGTGTAATTTCTGCTTTACTACTTGGCGTAAGTACATGAAAGTATTTATTTGGATCGCCACCAAAAGCCAGTAAATCGGGTTTCACAACGCCAGGGCTACGACCTGGACCTATTGCGCTATAAGATGCTCGTGCCCATGTGCTATCAGTATTATCAGCAGCGCCAACAGCAATTGCATTAACGCAGTCAGAGGGTACTTGAACTCTAGCATTCCCAGATGCGTGATCCATTTCACCATTGTTCCCTACCGAAACAGTCATAAAAGTATCACCGTCACTGAGTATGTCATCGATTACAGACGTCCAAGCATGGATTTCCGTGTCTTCGATGGGTAAATCCGGCCCAAGGCTAAGGTTGATAAACTCATACTGACGAGACAGCAATGCTTCTTCTACAAAGCCCAATGTTCTGTATAGCTCTAAAGGATCTTCATCTTCAGTTTTGCGATCCAAAACTCTCAGGTGGTCTACAAAAGAATATGGTTGTGCAGCTTGCTGATTATGTAGAATTGGGCCAAATAAAAATGCTGATGTCACAGCCAAGCCATGATCTGGGCCTTCAGGATCATCACCGGCAACGGGATCCATCTGTCTATATGAACGTAGCCAAGTTGAGATGACATGTTTATCAGGTAAACCTCCGTCAAGTATTGCGACTTTAGGTTCTGCAGATAATGGTTGTGCAGTAGGCAGTTGGCATCCCAAAGCAGGACCGCCTGACCGTTGAACAGGTCGCATACCTCTTAGTTTAGGCATGGCACGTATAACACGTACAAACACGAATTCAGACAGCCGTTTAAGATACTTCGCGTTTCCCTCTACCGGTACAAACCACAAGCTTCCTACCCTGAAACCCAAATCAACATGCACTTTCAGTCCATTACGTTTCGCATACGCTAGAAACGCTTGTTGCTGGGGCACTCGCCCTTCCTCAGGTAAAAAATGAAGGCCTACCTCAAAGAACTTCTCGTCGCCGTCGATATGTGATGCAAATCGCTCTTCAGGCACAAAACTTGAGAATTTCTCAATATGGATCAGATCTTCTGCTTCATGAGAAATTGGATTGATGTTCTGCACCCAGTCGCTTAAGTGCCTAAAAACATCACGTTTAGCGGCTATAAAAATCTCAGTCGTTGTACACTCTGTGGGGACAGTTTTTTTTGTCCAACTTTCAGGCGTTACTGAAACGGTACGACTTCCTATTGATTCAACGCCAGCTGAACGTAATAACGCTGTGGGAAAGTAGGATTTTGCTATAAAACTTGGATTTAGCGTAAGGAGAGCCACGCCAAAATCATCAGGACAGGCATCCGATGGTAATTTATCAAGCTCTTTAGCGGTAGACTTTAATTGAGGAGCCAGTCTCTCCACAGCGCGATTGAACGTGTAGGCCTGACGACCCTCTCCACCTCCTCGCTTTGGCGCTTTAATATCATGGGTTAATAGTTCGCCACGCCCAATCAAAAAGTTTGTTTGACTCATACGCTTAGTCCCCTTGTGCAGGTTTTTCATCTTTCAAGTGTTTGCGGATCGTGTCTCTACTTACGCCGGTGATATCTGAGATAGCGTGCTGTGAGAATCGTGTTTGTTTTGCCAACAATACAGAAAACTCAATTTTTTTCTGCCTATCTAAATTAATAGCTCGTGTTTTTATGAAATCTTCTACCATATCGGCATCTGAGTCTGTTCCTAGTGCTAATGCACGCCTAAACCTTTGTATCGCGCGTTCAATGTCACTAAATGATTCGCCTTCGAATGCAAACGCAAGTACATCTGCCCAGCGGCTAAGCAAGGCATAATCCTGTCCAGAAAAATGCTGTATAGCTTCCTTGATTGACTTTCTATCAGGCAGCTCAAACTCAACCTTGAGATCAAATCGTCGCCACAATGCAGGGTCAATCAGTTCTGGATGATTGGTTGCGGCTAACAGTAGACCTTCGGCTGGCCATTCATCTAGCTCTTGCAGTATCACTGTAACTAACCTTTTAAGCTCTCCAATGTCAGAGTCATCACTTCTACGCTTGGCGATCGAATCAATTTCATCTAATAGCAAAATACAAGGACTACTTTTAGCAAAGTCTAATGCAGCTCTTATATTGCTTCCGCTGCGGCCCAGTAGGCTGCTCATGACTGCAGTAAGGTCAAGCACATATAGTGGCAAATTCAATTGTGCAGCAAGCCATCTTGACGTCAGCGTCTTACCTACGCCTGGTTGGCCTACAAAAATAGCAGATCGTGTAGGATCAAGCCCCAATGATGCTAATTTCGCAACTTGTTTTCGCTCTTGAATCAACTGCCCTAAAGTGTCTTCTAATTCTGTAGAGAGTAAGGGATGTAAATCGTCAGGCTTGTCTTTAAATACCTTAAGTAGCGACAAGCGAGATTCATCATCTCTAGGCAATACTGTTTCTTTAGACGCAATCGTGGTCTTCCGTAACGCCGTGCTTTTTCTGGTCGGTTTAGACTTCAGGTAGAGATTAATCTGCTCTACAAGCTCAGGATCGCCATCGCGATATTTTCGTACAAGTCTAGCCACAAACAATCTTACGTCGTCTGTTTGCTCTGCTAATGCCAGCCTAATTAACTGGACTAAGTCGTCTTTAATTTCTTTCATTTCGCCCATATAATATTTAAGTTGTTGATAATAATCATATTTATATTTGTATAAATTGGACTAGATTTATTTTCTCATGTTTGATATGCTTTGTGAAGCCCTATTGATAATTTTTTATAAATTAAATTTTGAGAAAGTAAAACGATGACTAAAGACAACCTCTTAAAAACTGATTGCGGAGAGTGGATATAACATTGGATATGGGGCTAAAAAACACTTATCCACTTATGATATGGTCGAGAAGATTCCTGGCTGGATTGGCTTTATTTCACTCGTGGTCGGTATATATGC
>JABFSF010000016.1 GCA_013140755.1 Methylotenera sp.
TTCCAGCTGTGAGCGATTATTTAGAAATAGAGAGTTTGTTAGACATCGCTGATGGCATTTTACTGACAGGGTCTGTCTCTAACTTGCATCCCTCGCATTTTGGGCAAGCTGTGCTTGACCCAAGTTTGCCGCTAGATCCTGCACGTGATGCGCTCACATTAAAACTTATACATAGTGCGATTAAAAAAAGAGTGCCATTATTGGCAATTTGTCGTGGCTTTCAAGAGATCAATGTGGCGTTTGGTGGTAGTTTGCACCAAGCGGTGCATCAGGTGGCGGGTTTTAATGATCATCGTGAAGCTAAAGATGCCGATATTAACGCGCAATACGCACCTGCACATGAGGTGCGCTTAACGCAAGGTGGCAAGCTTGCAAAGATAGTGCAAGCTAACACCATGCAGGTAAATTCAATTCATGGGCAAGGCATTGATAGGCTTGGGGCTGGACTAAGGGCAGAAGCGATAGCTCCTGATGGCTTAATTGAGGCAATTTCAGTGAATGAAACGCAAAGTTTTGTTTTGGGCGTGCAATGGCATCCCGAGTGGAAAGTGATGGAAAATCCCCAATATTTAGCGATTTTTGAAGCGTTTGGTGCGGCTTGTAAATTAAGAATGCGGCGACACGAGCCACCTGATTAATACGAATGTGAAGCAAAAAATAAGCATACATGAGTAAAAATTGGAGCATAAAAATGACAGAAAATACCGCAAAAAATCATATTGATATGGACAAATGGCTGACCGATAACAACATTACCGAAGTGGAGTGTTTAGTCCCAGATTTAACAGGTGTTGCACGTGGCAAGATATTGCCACGAGAGAAATTTTCAACCGACCGCGCGATGCGTTTGCCAGAAGCTGTGTTTGGCATGACGGTCACAGGCGAGTCTCCTGAAAATAACGAAGGTTACGACCGCGTTTTTGGGTTTACCGATAAAGACATGGTGCTAATACCAGACCCTGCCACAATTAGAGTAGTTCCTTGGGCGCAAGACCCCACCGCGCAAGTGATTATGGATTGCTTTGACCATCAAGGAAAGCCCATCAATTTTGCTCCAAGAAACGTGTTGCGCCGAGTTGAAAGTTTGTATAAAGCGTTAGGGTTTACGCCGATTGTGGCACCTGAATTAGAGTTTTATTTACTCGAGCGTAATACGGATCCAGATGTGGCACTAAGCCCCCCCGTTGGGCGTAGTGGGCGCAAAGAAACCAGCCGTCAGCTATATAGCATTGATGCAGTGAATGAATTTGATCCCATGTTTGAAGATATTTATGACTACTGCGATTTAATGGGTTTAGAGCTTGATACGCTCATTCATGAGTTCGGCGCGGGGCAAATGGAAATCAACTTTTTGCACGATGAGCCGATGATTTTGGCAGATAAAACATTTTTCTTTAAACGCACTCTGCGTGAGGTGGCGATGCGTCATGGTATGTATGCAACCTTTATGGCAAAACCGATGCAACATGAGCCAGGCTCGGCCATGCATATTCACCAAAGTGTGATTGACACTCAAACAGGCAAAAATATTTTTAGTAAAGCAGATGGCACAGAGTCCCCCTTGTTTTTTAATTACATAGCAGGCCTGCAAAAATACTTGCCTGCGGCCATGGTTTTGCTTGCCCCTTATGTAAATTCATATCGCCGTATTGTGCGTAATGGAGCCGCACCTATCAACATTGAGTGGGGTTACGATAACCGCACGGTGGGCATACGCGTGCCGATTTCAGAACCCAATGCACGCCGCGTAGAAAATCGTGTGGTGGGCGCAGATGCTAATCCCTATTTGGCGATGGCGGTGACACTGGCTTGCGGCTATTTAGGCATTAAGGAGAAGTTACAACCTACTGCTGTCACTACGGGCAGTGCTTATGCGCTAGATTACCAATTACCACGAGGGCTTTCAGAAGCCATACGCGAGCTAGAAGATGCAACTGCTTTACATGAAGTGCTAGGTAAAGACTTTGTAGATGTTTATTTGGCGGTAAAAGATGCCGAGCATGATGAGTTTATGCGCGTGATTAGCCCATGGGAACGTGAGCATCTTTTAATGCACGTTTAATGCTAGCTTAAATAAACATTGAGAATATCATGATAAATACAAAAGAAATTCAAGCAATAGACTCCGCGCATTATATGCACCCCTTCACAGACCACAAAGGCTTGGCGGCTAAAGGCTCACGGGTGATTACCAAAGCTGATAACGTGTATATTTGGGATTCTGAAGGGCATAAAATTTTTGATGCGATGTCGGGGCTGTGGTGTGTGAACGTTGGCTACGGGCGCAAAGAGCTGATTGATGCAGCTACTCAACAAATGACTGAGCTACCGTTTTATAACAGTTTTTTTCAAACCACTAACGTCCCCGCGGTAAAACTAGCTGAAAAAATCATTCAGCTGGCAGGGGATAATTATAGTCACGTGTTTTTTGGCAGTTCAGGTTCTGAGTCTAACGACACAAACGTGCGTATGGTGCGCCATTATTGGGCAACGTTGGGTCAACCTGAGCGCACAGTGATTATTTCGCGTAACAATGCCTATCATGGCTCCACTATGGTGGGTTCATCGCTTGGTGGTATGGGAGGAATGCATGCGCAAGGAGGCATGATTCCTGATGTAGTGCATATTGAGCAGCCGTATCACTATGGTTTAGCACCAGATGAAGACCGCGATGCGTTTGGCATTCGCGCCGCAAGTTGGCTTGAAGCTAAAATTTTAGAAGTTGGCGCGGATAAAGTAGCCGCGTTTATTGGTGAGCCAGTACAAGGCGCAGGCGGCGTGATTATCCCTCCCAAAACTTACTGGCCCGAAATTCAACGCATCTGTGACAAATACGGTATTTTATTGATATGTGATGAAGTGATTTGTGGCTTTGGGCGGCTTGGCACGTGGTTTGGTTCGCAATTGATGGGGGTCAAGCCTGATTTAATGACTTTTGCAAAAGGCATCACCTCAGGCTATATTCCACTGGGTGGTGTGGTGATAGGTAAGCGCGTAGCTAAAGTGTTGATAGAGCAAGGGGGCGAGTTTAATCATGGCTACACGTATTCAGGTCATCCAACCGCTTGTGCAGTTGCATTAGCCAATTTAGAGTTGATAGAAAAAGAGGGCTTAGTCAATCGAGTGCGTGATGAAACAGGTCCTTATTTAGCAAAAAAATATGCAGATTTAGGCAAGCATCCATTAGTTGGGGGGGCTGAAACTTGCGGTTTAGTGGCAGGTTTTGTATTGATGAAAGATAAAGTGAAGCATATTCATTTTGATGAAGATTTGGCAGTGGGGATGATTTGCCGTGGGCATTGTTTTGCTAATGGCTTAATTATGCGTGCGGTGGGCGATCGCATGATTATTGCACCTCCATTAGTGACCACAAAAGCGCAAATTGATGAAATGATGGGCTTGATTTACTTATGCTTAGATGCCACTTTGGCAGATTTGAGAAAATTAGGCGTGATGTAGTACAGTTGCGTATAAAAATGTGGTGATGCATGGATGCATGTTGTAATATTGCTTTACCAAAAGTTAGTAAACATAGAGTTTTTTATTCAACACTTAAATTTTATTTAAAAGGAAACGCAGACATGAAATATGCTTTCAGTAAAACTTTTTTAGCTTTAATGGCGGTGGGTTTGGTCACCGTATCCTGTGGTCAATCTGAGAATAAACCAGCAGAAAATATCAATGAAGCTGTCGCAACGGCTAATGCGCCTGAAGAGAAAATTCTTAATATTTACAATTGGTCTGATTATATTGCGCCTGACACCATTGAGAACTTTGAAAAAGAAACAGGCATTAAAGTACGCTACGACGTGTTTGATAGTAACGAAATCTTACATGCCAAATTGATTGCTAAAAACACGGGGTATGACATTGTAGTGCCATCATCAAACTGGGCTAAGCAGCAAATAGAAGGCGGCTTATTTCAAAAGTTAGATAAAGCCAAGCTCACTAATTGGAAAAATTTAGATGAAGGCATTTTAAAACAAATGGAGGGCGTTGACCCTGGTAACCAATACTTGGTGGACTGGATGTGGAGTTATAACACCGTGGGTATTAACGAAGATAAAGTCAAAGCTGCATTAGGGGATACGCCAATGCCAGAAAATGCTTGGGATTTAGTATTTAATCCAACTTATACCAGCAAATTAAAAGCGTGTGGTATTACTTATTTGGATACACCTACGGATGTGTTTCAAGCAGCATTGCACTATTTAAACAAGCCAGTTTTTACTGCCTCAAACGACGACTATCAAGCCGCATTTGATATGCTCATGAAAGTACGCCCAGATATTAAAAAGTTTAATTCAGGCGGTCAAATTGAAGATTTAGCTGGTGGTAATGTATGTGTGGCATTTGGCTGGGCGGGTGACTTCAACCTAGCGCGTAAACGTTCTATTGAAAATAAATCTGAGCAAAAAATTGTCGCACTTGTACCAAAAACAGGTGGCTTAATCTTTATGGATACGATGGCGATTCCTGCGGATGCGAAACATCCTAATAACGCACATTTATTTATGAATTACATCATGCAGCCTAAAGTCACCGCAGCTATTACCAATGAAGTGACTTACGCTAACCCCAATAAAGCGGCAACTGAGTTTGTAGATGAAGAAATTAGAAACAATAAGTCTATTTACTTATCTGATGAAGATATTGCCAAATTGGTGCCAGCAGGCGTTGAAGGTCAAGAAGCTAAACGCACTTTAACGCGCTTTTACACCAAATTTAAATCAGGCGTTTAACAATGTAGGGGCGCAACTCCTTGCGCCCTTTTCATATCATTTATTAAGGGTTTTTTATGGCAACAGCACCTAAAGAAATCAATCAACCTGCACCTGAAGTGTTATTGCGTGTTGAAAATGTTACCAAAATTTACGATGGTACAGTGAAGGCGGTGGATGATGTTTCACTTACCGTCAATAAGGGTGAGATTTTTGCTTTGCTGGGTGGCTCAGGCTGTGGAAAATCCACGTTATTGCGTATGATGGCAGGTTTTGAAACGCCCACCAAAGGAAAAATTCATCTGGCTGGGCAAGATATTACCAATCTCCCGCCTTATCAACGCCCTATCAACATGATGTTTCAGTCGTATGCGTTATTTCCACATTTAAGTGTGTGGGAAAACATCGCCTTTGGCTTAAAGCGTGACGGTATGCCTAAAGGTCAAATTGCTGAACGCGTAGAAAAAATGTTGAATCTAGCGCAGTTGGGTAAATTTGCGCAACGCAAGCCACATCAACTTTCTGGTGGTCAGCAGCAACGCGTGGCCTTAGTGCGTAGCTTGGCAAAGCGCCCACAATTGCTCTTATTAGATGAACCGCTCGGTGCACTAGATAAAAAATTACGTGAAACCACGCAACTGGAGCTAGTCAATATTATTGAGGAAGTGGGCGTAACATGCGTGCTGGTGACGCATGACCAAGAAGAGGCGATGACCATGGCTTCACGCATTGCAGTGATGAGCGAGGGTTATTTCTTACAAGTGGGCGAGCCAGACACTGTATATGAAATGCCCAATAGCCGCAAAGTGGCTGACTTTATTGGCAATGTGAATATTTTTGACGGGGTGATTGAAGAAGACGAAGCTGATCACGTGACCGTGCGTTGCCCAGAGTGTGTGCACTATGTTGGGCACGGCGTGAGTGGGCATACTGGTATGGAGGTGGGGGTGGCTTTACGCCCTGAAAAAATCATGCTGTCAGACAAAAAGCCCAAAGGTGAGTACAATTGGTGTCAGGGCGAAGTGATAGAAATTGTGTATTTTGGCGCACATACTACCTATCACCTCAAACTTGATTCTGGCAAAGTCATCAAAGCGCAAGAGCTTAACAATACACGTGATTTAAGCTGTGGACTCACGTGGGGTGATCGTGCTTATGCGCATTGGAACGATTTAGCGATGGTTGTGTTAGCACAATAAAAGGAGCGAAAAATGGCGACTAAGCAAGGTTTTTTCTCGCGCCTATTTGATGGAAAACATGCCGTCATCAGCATTCCATATTTTTGGTTTATCATGCTGGCGGCTATTCCTATTTTGATTATCTTAAAAATTAGTTTGTCTGAAATGCAAGGCACTTCAGTCTCAAACATGATTGATTGGAGTAATGGCTGGCCCAAACTCACGCTTAATTTTTCTAGTTATCAGTTTATTTTTAGCGACTCTTTGTACCTAAAAACCTATTTATCATCCATTCAATATGCGCTACTCACCACACTCATTTGTTTAGTTATTGGTTATCCATTTGCCTACTTTATGGCGCGCTCACCCAAGCATTTGCAACCTATGTTGCTGATGCTCATTATGTTGCCTTTTTGGACATCATTCTTATTGCGTATTTACGCGTGGAAAACTTTGCTTGAAAACAATGGCATTATCAATAATGCACTCATGAGTTTAGGCGTCATAGATACGCCAATTGCCATGATGAATACGTCATTTTCATTGATGGTGGGCATGGTGTATTCGTATTTGCCGTTTATGATTTTGCCGCTGTATGCTAATTTATCCAAGCTTGATATACGCTATCTAGAAGCGGCGGCTGATCTTGGTACTAGCCCATTTAAGGCGTTTTGGCTCATTACTGTGCCGCTTTCAAAAGCGGGCATTATTGCAGGCTCTATGTTGGTATTTATTCCAACGATTGGTGAATATGTGATTCCAGAGCTCTTGGGTGGATCAAGCACCTTGATGATTGGACGCGTGCTGTGGAATGAGTTTTTCAGTAACAATGACTGGCCAATGGCTTCAGCCGTAGCTGTGGTAATGATTCTACTTATTTTAGTGCCGATGGCGATTTACAATAAATCTCAAGCTGAAGCGGAGGCCAAATAATGAGTCAAGCGACCAATAATAAAATATTCTCTAATCTATGGATGGTGGTCGTTTATTTGTTTTTGTACTTACCCATTCTTACGTTAGTAGTGTATTCGTTTAACGATTCAAAACTGATTTCTACGTGGACACACGCTAGTTTGCGCTGGTATGAAGCTTTAATTAAAGATGATGATTTAATTTCGGCGGTGTTGTTGTCACTTAAAATTGCGGGCATTTCTGCGCTGATGTCAGTATTTTTTGGTACTTTTACGGCTTTTGCCTTAAATCGTTATAAGCGCTTTAAAGGGCGCACCTTGTTGTCTTCTATGGCAAGTATGCCTTTAGTGATGCCAGATGTGATTGTGGGTTTGTCGTTATTATTGATGATTATTTCAGTACAACATTGGTTGGGGTTTCCTGACAAAGGGCTGTTTACCATTTTACTCGGACATGCTTTATTAGGCACAGCCTACGCAACGGTCGTAGTCACGTCGCGTTTGCGCGAAATGGATGGTAGGTTAGATGAAGCTGCGATGGATTTAGGCTGTAAACCTTGGCAAGTGTTTCATTTAGTGACTTTCCCTCTGTTATTGCCTGCCTTAGTTTCAGCATTTTTACTCACATTTACTCTGTCGTTTGATGATGTGGTGCTGTCATCATTCCTATCTGGTCCTGGATACTCCACGATGCCAATGGTGATTTTTTCGCGTGCACGTTTGGGCTTAAATCCCACGATTAACGCGGTGGCAACGGTGACTATTGTGGTAGTTACTTGTGCGGTGATTGCCTCAAGTTTTTACACTTCACACCAAGCACGTAAACGTAAACGTGAGGAAGCACAAGCATATAGCGATAGTAATAAGTAGCGAAAACGTAGGGGCGCAATTTATTAGCAATACTTGCGAGTTTACTGGCGTAGTAGTGCTTATCAGTTTATTCTGATTGCACCCCTCAACCGCGAATTAGAGAAAATCATGTTACTCCAAATAAAACACACAGCTTTACTTAAATACAATCAAACTTTACTCTCAGGTGAGTGGGTAGGTGCTGATTCTGGCGAAACTTTTACCGTGACGAATCCCGCCAATGGACAAGCCATTATTGATGTGCCGCGTATGGGCAAAGTAGAAACTACCCGTGCAATTAAAGCCGCACAAATCGCGCAAAAACAGTGGAAAAACCTCACGGCTAAAGCGCGTGCTGCCATATTAAAGCGTTGGTTTGATTTAATGGTGCAACATCAAGAGGATTTAGCGCAAATACTCACTGCTGAGCAAGGCAAGCCCTTGGCAGAAGCGCGCGGCGAAATTGCTTATGGTGCCAGCTTTGTAGAGTGGTTTGCTGAAGAAGCTAAACGTGTTTATGGTGAAGTGATTCCAGCACCCTTGGCAGATCGAAAATTGCTCGTGATTAAGCAACCCATTGGTGTGGCTGCTGCGATTACCCCATGGAACTTTCCCGTGGCAATGATTACCCGAAAAGCTGCGCCAGCTTTGGCGGCGGGGTGTAGCATGATTATCAAACCCGCTGAAAATACACCATTATCTGCCATTGCTTTAGCGGTGTTGGCAGAGGAGGCGGGCGTTCCTGCGGGTGTGTTGCAAGTGGTCACTGGCAAAGCGCGAGAAATTGGCGCAGTGTTGTGCGAAAGCCCAATCGTAACCAAACTTTCATTTACAGGCTCAACAGAAGTAGGGCGCATTTTAATGCGCCAATGTGCCGATACCATCAAAAAATTATCTTTAGAATTAGGTGGCAATGCGCCGTTTATTGTCTTTGATGACGCTGATTTAGATGCAGCGGTTGAAGGTGCGATGCTTAGTAAGTTTCGTAATGCTGGACAAACTTGCGTATGTGCAAATCGTTTGTTTGTACAAGATGGGGTGTTTGACGCTTTTTCTACCAAACTGGCTGCTAAAGTTGCAACGCTTAAAGTGGGCGATGGTACAGATGATGGAGTCACGCAAGGTCCATTGATTGATGAGGCTGCGGTTGAGAAGGTAGAAAGTCACGTGGCAGATGCGGTGCGGAAGGGTGCAACTTTACTGCAAGGTGGTAAACGTCACGCGCAGGGAGGCACATTTTTTGAGCCAACAGTGTTGGCAGATGTTACGGCTGATGCATTGATATTTAAGGAAGAAACCTTTGGTCCAGTCGCACCACTATTCCGTTTTAAAACCGATGAAGATGTGATTGCAATGGCGAATAATACGGAGTTTGGCTTAGCGTCTTACTTTTATAGCCGCGATATTGGTCGCATCTGGCGCGTGGCCGAAGCCCTTGAATACGGCATGGTGGGTGTGAATACGGGCATGATTTCTAATGAAGTTGCACCCTTTGGTGGCGTGAAGCAATCTGGTTTAGGACGCGAAGGTTCGCACTATGGCATTGATGAATATTTAGAGATTAAATATATCGCCATGGCGGGGCTTTAGTATTAAAAATGCGCGTTTAAAAAATCCAAAGAGAAATTAGATGTTCTGTAAGCCAATACCTATGTGGCGTTCAGAGCATCTCAAAACATATTAGAAA
>JABFSF010000156.1 GCA_013140755.1 Methylotenera sp.
GTCGCTGTGGCGTTCAATACGTAAGGCGAGCGTTTCTAAACCTTGTAAAATTAAAAATGTATTAAACGGGCTAAGTGCCGCACCTGTATTGCGTAATGGCACCACGCGTGCACGTGCAATGTAAGCCGCCGCGCCTAAAGCCTCTACATAATTCACCCCATGATAACTTGGGTCTGGCGTATTTAACACAGGAAAACGTGCTTGATGCTCACCCCACGGAAACTTGCCACTATCAATAATAATGCCGCCTATGGAGTTACCATGCCCGCCAATATATTTAGTAAGCGAATGCACCACGATATCTGCACCATGCTCAAACGGACGATGCAAAATGGGTGTGGCAACGGTATTATCCACCACCACAGGCACGCCATGTGCATGGGCGATCTTACTGATTGCAGCAATATCTACAATATTGCCAAGCGGGTTACCAATCGACTCAGCAAACACCAGCTTGGTTTTACTATCAATTAACTTTTCTAATGCGCTTGGGTCTTGATAATCAAAAAAGCGCACTTCAATGCCCTGCTTTGGCAATGTATGGGCAAATAAATTATAAGTACCGCCGTACAGCGTTGAAACAGAAACAATGTTATCACCCGCTTCAGCAATCGTTTGAATCGCATAAGTAATCGCCGCCATGCCAGAAGCCACTGCCAGTGCTCCAATACCACCCTCAAGTGCCGCTAATCTTTGCTCTAGCACAGAGGTTGTAGGGTTCATAATGCGGGTGTAAATGTTACCTTGCACTTTGAGGTCAAACAAATCTGCCCCGTGCTGCGTGTTATCAAATGCGTAAGAGGTAGTTTGATAAATCGGCACAGCAACTGCCTTGGTGGTGGGCTCAGGGCTGTAGCCTGCGTGTATAGCGAGCGTTTCTGGCTTCATGGCGATTCCTCTAAAATAGACTAATTGATGAACCACTCATGCTACACCTAGGCTTTAGCGCAATCAACATCTTCAAAAATGCTCAAATAAATAATAATTGAGCGCATAAACTGACTCCCAATCTTGCTTTGTTGACTGAGCTGTCTTTATTTCATTGGCTTTCATTTCTGATGCCAAAGCAAACGTAATAGCGATTAAAGCGATAATAGTGACGATATTTTGCTTCATAAGCACACTCCAAATTTTATTGAGCAATGTCTTGCGACAGTCATCCACCGATGACAATAAGCCACCAAATTGCTCAATTTTTATTTGCAGTTTTTGTGCATTACTTGACGTGTAAATCACAGGGAGTTGCCGCTTATTAGCAGCATGTTTAATGTTGTAAGTGAACGAGTGGTTGATAAACCCTGTCACCATTACAATAAAACGCGTATTTAACGGGATTACTTTATGGTTATCTTGTGCTTTACGGCCAGACCAATGGTACGTTTTTGCAATACCTGCTTGATTCAACACATTTTTGATTCCATCAACATGGTCACCACCTACAATTAACACTGAACTCATGGTAAGAGCCTCCGATTAAAAACTTGCGCCAGATTGTGTCTAGCGCAAGTTTATTTAACTACAATACATTATTTTTGATAAATTTGGTCAAACGTACCACCATCTGAAAAATGTGTTTTTTGCGCTTTTTGCCAACCGCCAAACGCTTCATCAATTTTAATTAAATTCACTTTGGGAAACTGGCTTTCATATTTTTTCGCTACAGCTTCTAAAGTGGGGCGATAATAATTTTTAGCAGCAATTTCTTGGCCTTCTTCGGTGTATAAATACTCTAAATACGCTTTAGCAACCGCTTCATTGCCATGTTTTTTGGCAAATTTATCTACCACAGTAACGGGTGGCTCAGCCAAGATTGAAAGCGAAGGTACTATGATTTCAAATTTACCAACCCCCAATTCTTTTTGGGCTAAAAAGGCTTCATTCTCCCAAGCCAGCAACACATCGCCAATGCCACGCTCTACAAATGTAGTGGTTGAGCCGCGCGCACCTGTATCTAGCACGGGTACATTTTTTAGTAACTTGCCAACAAACTCTTTAGTTTTGGCTTCATCACCGCCAAATTTCTTTTGCGCAAAAGCCCAAGCTGCGAGGTAATTCCAACGAGCACCGCCTGATGTTTTGGGGTTAGGCGTAATAACTGAAACACCTGGCTTTACCAAGTCATCCCAATCTTTAATGCCTTTTGGGTTGCCTTTACGCACCAACAGCACAATGGTTGAAGTGTAAGGTGAACTATTATGAGCTAAGCGTTTTTGCCAATCTTTAGGAATTAACTTACCCTTTTCGCTCAGTTGGTCAACATCATAAGCTAATGCTAAAGTTGCCACATCGGCATCTAGCCCATCAATAATGGCTCGCGCTTGTTTACCAGAGCCGCCGTGAGAGGTTTTGATAATGACATCATCGCCTGTTTTAGCTTTCCAAAACACTGCAAATGCTTTGTTAAAGTCTTGATAAAGCTCACGCGTTGGGTCATAAGACACATTCAACAAATTTACTTCTTTTGCTAATGCGGTTAATGGTGTTGCTACGCCATAAATTGCCCCCAATAGGGCAATGGCTAAGAGTGATTTTTTCATGCTTTAGTCCTTTAATATTTTTTATAAAAGTGATGCGCTTTTAAAGCTCATGTGTTTAATACAGTGATTTTTTAAGCACAGCGGGCACAATAAGCGTGCCCTTTTAACGCCATTAAAAAGCCACTTGGAAACGTGCAAAAATTGCATCTTCATCTTCGCGGTCGGCAATGTTAGAGCCTTTAGCGTTAATTTTTGTCGCTTGTTTTAAGCCTTTTTGTAGTGCGCCACCATCAAATGAGGTGTGCTCATAATTTAAAGCAATTTTGGCGTTGGCATTGAGATACCAATTCACACCAAGTGCCCAAGATTCTGCAGATTTTGCACTTTTGCTTAAATCAGCATAAGCACTTTTCTTATCAGTGCCTTCTGAGGCAAATTTGCCTGCTTGATTTTTAAAGGTATCTTCGTCTAGGTTAATTTCGCTATAGCGAGCAACTAACTCCCACGCGCCCCAGCCGCCTTTATCTAAATCAAAATCATTTTTTGGCTTTACGCCTTTAAATGAAGCCTCTTCACCAGTTAATAAATATGAAGCAGCAATTTGCCAAGCGTCGTGACTCAATTTTTTACGTGTGTCTGGCGCAATAATGCTATCTGCGTTGCTTGTAGTACTTTTTAATAAGCTTACATCTTGGTCAACCCGTGCATACTCAGTAATTAATCCCAATGGCCCTAAGTAGTAACTTGCCTGCGGTGAGAAACGAAAACGCTCACCATCTGCAACTGAAGCTGAGCCGTATCTAAAAAATGTTTGCTGCCCAGCAGAAACATAGCTTGGCAACCCATTGCGAGTGGCATCAGCGGCTGAAGTTTTTACAAAGTCTAAGTTACGCTCTCCTGTAAAATCTGTCCAAGTAGCACCAATACCAAAACCTAAGCCTGAAAGCGCATTTGCATTATCTGCAAATGGCGTAGTGAATAATCGCGCGGTATATTCACGTGAGCCGCTATATTCAGTGCCTGTGCTGATGTTGCCCCCATCAGTCACGCCATTGACCACACCAAAGTTGTAGCTCAGTTTTTTGTCTAAAACATCACCGTAAACTGACGCACCTAAATCACGGTTAGGCAAAATTGCGTTAGTCACATAACTGCGCTCAATAAATTTAGTGTCACCACCGCCTTGTAAACGCTCCAAACCAACTGAGCTTTTAAATTTACCTGCACGGATATTAAATGCTGGGTTAAAGTTAGCCTCACCGTAGGCATCCACCACTGAGGCACTGCCGCCAGCAAATTCTGGCGTGAAACGAAAACCATATTTACCGCCTACTTTGCCCTCAATTGTTGGACGAACACGACGTAATAATGAGGTATCCTCCGCATCTCTAAAGCCTGTTTTCGTGTCAAGCGTACCTGCACGTGTATCACTACGCCCGCGTACATCATTTGCACCATTTGAATATGAACGGTGGTCAGCTTGCACTATGCCTCTGAATTTAATTTCATTTTTTCCATCCGCAGAGCCAAATGAGAAGCCACTACTACTGGCTTTAACCACTGGTGCTTCTTTTTTTGCTTTTGCAGTTTCCTCTTCATTAATTTCACCCTTTCTTGCCAATACTTTAACTTGCTGACTAAGCTCTTGTACCAAACCACGAAGTTCTTCAAGCTCGCTACTATCGTTAGCAAATGCAAAGTTTGGCAGAGTAAATAATCCTGCTAAAGTTAAAGTGAATACTATTTTTTTATGTTGCATGATGTTCTCCTGAATGTGTTTCCAGCTGACTGGTCAGTTTCTTTATAAATTTAGGCTGCTGCTGACAGCTAGCAATTTGGTTAATTTTTTGTTGTACTGACTTTATGTTCAAAACGCACCTTTTCTCTACGCTCGATCTGAGTAACGCGCCCTTCATGCACAGTCACCTCAATCGACCCATAACCTGTTTGCTGTTGCACCAAGGCAATTGCTTTGGCAACGGCTTGCAATACTTCAGCTTCAGTTTCAAGCGATACTTTTGTTTTGACTAAACTCATCACAATCCTGTACGTTTTTAAATAATGTGCGTACTTTATCAAGCCCCTTTAATTCCATTAAATACTTTGTAGTTATATTTTTATAATTAAATATAATATAAAAACCGCGCAAGACTTCTAACTACATCATGATAATTTTTAGGTTTAAGGCATTTTTCGGATAACAGCTAGGTTTATAATGTTGGGATGGCACTATCTACTCAAGCATTGATTAAAGAAGCGGATCGTTGTGTGGCTTGCGGCTTATGTTTGCCGCATTGTCCAACGTATCGCAAAACGGGTTCTGAAGCAGACTCTCCCAGAGGGCGCATACAACTCATGCGGGCGGTAGCACAAGATGTTTTGCCCAATAATGATTGTTTTAAGCAACATATTGATTTGTGTTTAAGTTGCCGCAGTTGTGAGTCTGCTTGCCCAAACAACGTGAATTATGGCGCACTGATTGATGCCACTCGGGCAGAGTTTGTGCAAAAAAGTAAAGTGATGCGCTTGCTTATTAAGCCTTTTGCACGCACACGTGGTTTATCAAATGCAGGCATTTGGCTACTTTGGGGACTACAAAAAACGCCTTTATTGGCGTGGTTTAAACAGCTATCGCCTGCGGCAAAATTACTGCCCACACTCAATAAGCCTGTGACATGGCAACCCTTTTATGCCGCAACCGCACAAAAACGTGGTGCGGTGAGTTTGTTTTTAGGTTGCACAACCCATGCCTTAGATAGCCAAACGATTACGGCAAGTATTACAGTATTAAATCAGTTGGGGTTTGATGTACACGTGCCACTTAAGCAAACATGTTGCGGTGGCATTGCAAGACAGATGGGCGATACTAAAGAATCTAGCAAATTAGTGCAAATAAATCAGAAAATTTTTGATGTTAATTTGCCTATTTTGTCACTTGCAAGTGGCTGTGGTGCAGGGTTAAACGATTATTTAACCACGCATCGTATTGAGGACATCAGCACGTTTTTAGCAAGTTGTGATTGGTCAAATGTTCAGCTAACCCCAATGCATTCGCGTATTTTTGTGCAAGACCCTTGCACTCTCAAAAACGTGCAAAAAAGCCATCAAGCGGTTTATGCGCTGCTTAAAAGAATTCCACATGCCGAGGTAATTCCCTTAGCTGGCAACAGCCAATGTTGCGGCGGTGCAGGTGCTTATATGCTCACACAAACCGCCATGGCGCATCAATTACTGACCGATAAATTAAACGCAATTCAAGCAAGTGAAGTGAGCATTCTCGCAACCTCAAACATTGGTTGTAGCTTACATTTGGCCAGTGGTTTGCGTGCTAGGAATTTAAAAGTACAAGTATTGCATCCCGTACAAATTATTGCCCAGCAACTAGGTAGAAAACATACTAATTAAGCGTAGAATACTCCGTATGAGCAACTTATTTAATGTAGATCGACTGATAGCTGAATTTGATGTTGGCTTACGTACCTTGCTTGCTAAAGCACACAGTCAGCGCCCTTACCCAGATGCACAAACACCAGAAGTGAGCCTAAGCGAGGAAGAAAAAAAACATATCAGCGCGCTGATGCGTATTAACCACACGGGCGAAGTGTGCGCACAAGCCTTGTATAGTGGGCAATCATTGACTGCACGCGATGCAGCTACCAGCAGTACCATGCAACAAGCTGCACGAGAAGAAACCGAACATTTAGCATGGTGCGAAAACCGCATTCATGCACTTGGTGGGCGTACCAGCGTACTGAACCCATTGTTTTATGCGGGATCCTTTGCCATTGGTGCCATTGCGGGTGCTTTGGGGGATAAATGGAGTTTAGGCTTTTTAGAAGAAACCGAAAACCAAGTGGGCGAACACTTAGCAAGCCATCTTAAACAACTGCCTGAACACGACGAAAAAACGCGCAAAATTATTGAACAAATGCAATCAGATGAAGCCAAACATGCGCATAATGCAAAAATGCATGGTGCAGCATCTCTGCCTGCGCCCATCAAGTATTGTATGAAGCAAATGTCAAAGGTGATGACAACTTCAACTTATCATCTTTAGTCATCATTTTTATCATAAAAGGACTGTATGCAAAAATTTAGTGATATTTTACTAACACTTGACGATGCCTCTCATGTAGTACGCATTGAGCTTTATCACCAAGATGGTAGTGCTGCTGGCGTGATTGAAAATAAACCAGGGAGCCAAGGCTCAATTAAAGTGTATTATCACTTGGCGCGTATGTATGGTGAAATATCATTAGATGCCGCTGTTGAAGGCTTAAGCCTGTATGCAGAACACACCGAGGATGCTGAAAACTGCCCAGGCAAGCACCCTAATGTGGATAGATTATTGAATATTTTAGAAAACGAGCAACCACTAAAAGTGAAAGTCACTGAGGTTTAATAAAGCTGTTCGTGATTTTTTTGATATTCGTGGATGAAAAATTAAAGAGTTTCTAAGGATTTGACTTCAAAACTGTGGGTAATTTCCACTGATTTTGAAAGCATAATAGAAGCTGAGCAGTATTTTTCGGCCGATAACTTCACGGCACGTTCCACTTGCGTTTCATTCAAATTATCCCCTGTCACCACAAAATGTACGTGAATTTTGGTGAATACCTTTGGAATTTCATCCGCACGCGTGGCATCAATCTCAGCAACGCAATGCACAATCGGCTGACGCGCTTTTTTCAAAATCGCCACCACATCAAACGAAGTGCACCCTCCCATGCCGATGAGCAACATTTCCATTGGCCGCATCCCAATGTTACGTCCACCGTTCTCAGGTGCACCATCCATCACCACAGCATGACCTGTTTCTGATTCACCCACAAAGCTTACGCCGTCAATCCACTTTACACTTACGTGCATAAATTCTCCAAAAAATGTGCATTTCTATTAGTAAAGGTCATCACCACCAAGTTAAGTCACTAAAGCGACAAGGCACACACACAATATCGTACATATAACTCATATGGGCATATCTTATTTTTTGTGCACAACACCGCATGATGACAAAAGTTAAATTTTTACTTAACCCCCAACAGTTCGACATCAAAAATCAACGTTGCATTAGGTGGAATCACGCCACCCGCACCGCGTGCGCCATAACCCATTTCTGATGGAATCACTAAGGTACGTTTGCCGCCTACTTTCATCCCTGCAAATCCTTCATCCCATCCTTGAATGACTTGACCTTGACCTAACCCAAATTCAAATGGCTGACCACGATCTACACTGCTATCAAATTTTTTACCTTTGTGATCCTTAGCATTGGCATCAAATAACCAGCCTGTGTAATGCACGCTCACATTAAAGCCAGGCTCAGCTTCACGACCTGTCCCGACTTGGGTGTCAATTTTTTGTAATTCTGTGATAGTGCTTGTCATTGCTGGGTTTCCTTCGGTTGATTGAGTAGTTTGTGCATTGCAAGCAGACAGTGAAAATACTAATCCACTTGCCAGCAATAAGTTTAATAACTTCATTATTGATCCTTAAATGAAATGAAATACTAAAAATAGAAGCAATATGATACCGTAAACTGAGCTAACCAAGCGCATCATAGCTGTTGATGCACCCACAAAATGAGCGCATCTTGCGCAGCTTTACTTGCACCTGCTTTAGCATGGTTGATCAACATTACCAATACATAGCGATGCCCGCCAGCATCTAACACGTAGCCTGCAATGGCACTAACCCCCTCTAATGACCCTGTTTTAAGGTGCGCTTTTCCATTGGCTTCACTTTCTTTTAAACGCCCCATCACAGTGCCATCGCTAGACAATATCGGTAAAGAAGCCATGAGTTCTGGCATGATGGCACTTTGATACGCACTTTTTAACATTTGCCCCATGTGTTGAGCACTAATGCGCGCTGTGCGAGACAAACCTGAACCATTATCAACCACCAACTCATTAAAACGCAGACTCTTGCTTCTTAACCAGTTTTGAATTGCGTCATCACCCTTACTCACAGTAGCGGGTGCACCAAGTTGCTCGGCAGCAATTGTGAGTAGCAATTGACGCGCCATTAAATTATTGCTCCACTTATTGATGTCGCGCACCACATAACCTAAAGGATCAGAGGTTTGTGCAACAACTTTAACAGCCTCATCTGGCATTTCAGCAACTTTTAAACGTCCATTAAAACCGCCACCTAACTGCTGCCAAAGTTTTTTAAATGTAAAAAATGCGTATTGGTCATCATCAAACAAACTGAGTTCCAAATACTTTTCACCGCAACTAGGTGAAAACGTACCACTAAACGTCACAGTCGCTAAGTTTTCGGTCACTTTAACTTGGTAACTCATGGTATTGCGCCATGCGGCACAGCCAGTTTCAAGCAACTTCATGCGGTTGATAATTTGCACTTCCGCTAGCTCAAATTCTTGGTTTAACAGCACCACATTTTCACCCGCGCTAAACTTAAAACTGGTGTTACGCCCATTCACTAAAAACGTGCTTGGGAGCGCATTATAAGCCCGCCAAACTTCATCATCAAACCCCGCTTGGGGCTCTGCTTTTTTATCAAAATAATCTTTATCAAAAATCAAATCACCCGTAATGTTTTTAATGCCCGCCTGTTGCAAGCTCATGAGCATACGCCAAAAATCTTGCGACTTAAAACTAGGATCCCCATAGCCTTTAATAATTAGATCACCATTTAACGTGCCATTTGTCACCGTGCCACGTTGATACATCTCGGTTTTCCACCGATATGCAGGACCTAATAACTCAAGTGCAGCATTGGTGGTGACCAGTTTCATCACTGAGGCGGGGTTCATACTTGCCTCTGCATTATGGCTAAGCAATGGCGTTTCTTCCTCTACGGCTT
>JABFSF010000026.1 GCA_013140755.1 Methylotenera sp.
ATACTATATAAAAACTTTAGCTTTGTCATCAATAATTTTCATTATATATTTCAATAAGAATTAAATTTGAAAAAATAAATTACACAGTAAATAATTTACGTTAAAATTTACGGTAGTTGTTACTTAAGAGGCTTCCATGCAAACCCCCACAAACTTACTTTATAGTCCTCAACATTTGTGGATGAAAGCCTTAGAAAATAATCTGTGGGAAGCGGGAATTACAGATTATGCGCAAGATTTATTGGGTGATATTGTATTTGTAGATGCCCCAGTTATAGGTGCTGTTTTATATGCAGGCAAAGCATGTGGGCTGGTAGAGTCAGTAAAAACAGGGTCAGATTTACATGCTTTGGTGGATGGCGTGGTGACTGAGGTGAATCAAGAAGCCATTAATTCCCCTGAGTTAATCAACGATAAACCATACCAAACTTGGATTTTTAGATTTAAATCTGCTAAACCAGATGTTGCTGAGGAGCTATTGTCAGCGAGTGATTATCAGGGATTGATTAACGCGCTCTAGAGCATTTTTCTTAAATTTGCGGGTGCAATGTTGAGCGATTCGCGGTATTTAGCAATCGTGCGGCGGGCAACAACGATTCCTTGCTGTGCTAGTAAGTCTGTAATCTGATTATCTGAATAGGGTTTTTGAGGGTTCTCTTGTTCTACTAATTGTTTGATAAGTGCGCGTATTGCCGTGGCCGAGCATGTGCCGCCAGTGTCGGTTGCCACTGAGCTACCAAAAAAGTATTTGAGCTCAAATATGCCACGCGGAGTGAGCATGTACTTACTTGTAGTCACCCGCGAAATCGTGGACTCATGTAAATCTAATTCTTCTGCAATTTCCCTGAGTACCAGCGGGCGCATGGCAACTTCACCATACTCTAAGAAGTTGCGCTGGCGATCAACAATTGCTTGAGATACCCGTAAAATGGTTGAAAAGCGTTGTTGGATATTTTTAATCATCCATTTAGCTTCTTGCATTTGGCTTTGTAGATATTGGCTAGAGCTATCACGGTTGCGTTTTAAAATGCCAGCATATAATTGATTAATTTTTAATTTCGGAATCACACTATCATTGAGGCTTGCAATCCAAATACCTTTTACTTTTTTAACAATGACTTCATGCTGAATATAATGCTCTGATCCAATCACGCTAAATGCACTGCCAGGTCTGGGATTTAGACTGGTAATCAATTGCTGCACACTTTTGAGTGTTGCGTCATTGCAGTTGAGTTCTTTGCGTAGCTTAATAAAGTCACGTGCAGCTAATAATGGTAGATGCTGTTTAACAACTAAGGTGGCTACAGTTAAATGAGGCGTGTCGTTAGGTAGTGTTTCCAGTTGTAACAATAAACATTCACTTAAGTTTCTAGCACCCACGCCTGATGGGTCTAGGTGCTGGATGTGGTGCAATGCGGTTTGTAGCTCTTCTACCTCAATTGCGAGTTCAAGTGGCATTTGCATCGCAATGTCTTCAAGCGACTCCTCCAAGTAACCATCGTCATTGATACTATCAACCAGCAATTGCATTAAAGCTTGATCGCGTGTTGAAAGGGGCATAAATTTTAATTGCGTGAGCAAATGCTCACGTAGGCTAATTTGTGGGGTTTCTTGGGTTTTGAACTCTGCATCATCTTCTGATGAAGTGTTGCCTTCATCCCAAAGACTACCATTAGAAAACTCATCAAACTCATCTGAAAACTCTACAGTAAACGACTCAGAAAAATCTGTCGACTCCACCTCATTGATTGGTTCTTGTGCAACACTGAGTTCAGCAGCTGAAAATTCTACCTCTCTGGCTAATAACTCTTTGTCAAATACTGCCGTTTCAGCAGTCGAGTCTTCTCCATAGAGTTCTGTTGCATGTAAGGGGGCATCAACATTTAACTCCTCAGCATTACCATATTCATCTTCACCTTCTTCGCCTCTTTCTAGCAGGGGATTGGTTTGCATCAAGGCATCAATTTCTTGATTCAACTCCAACGATGACAATTGCAACAAGCGAATAGATTGCTGTAATTGTGGCGTGAGAGATAAATTCTGAGAGAATTTAAGTTGTAAACCTTGTTTCATAGACGAAAATCTTTGCCCAAATAAATTTCTCTCACACCTTCATTTGCAACAATTTCACTCGGGATGCCAGAAGCATAAACATGTCCTTGGTTCACAATGTATGCACGATCACATATCCCCAGTGTTTCACGTACATTGTGGTCAGTAATCAGAACGCCAATATTACGCGCACTTAAAAACCGAATAATTTGCTGAATATCAATCACCGCAATGGGATCAATGCCTGCAAAAGGCTCATCTAATAAAACAAAGCTAGGGTCTGAGGCCAAGCAACGTGCAATTTCTACGCGTCTGCGCTCACCCCCAGATAAACTCACCGCCGAATTTTTGCGGATATGGGTAATATGTAAATCTTCCAATAATGCTTCTAGCTTTGCTTGCATTGCTTCTTCGGAGAGCTCTTGTAGCTGTAAGATGGCTAAGATATTCTCCTCAACGGTAAGTTTGCGAAAAATAGAAGGCTCTTGGGGTAAGTACGCGATGCCTTTTCTCGCACGCAGATGAATTGGCATGTGACTCAAATCTTGACCATCTAAGGTAATGCGCCCAGCATCTAAATGCACCAAGCCTACAATCATATAAAAGCTGGTGGTTTTTCCCGCGCCATTTGGGCCAAGTAAGCCGACAACCTCTCCACTTTTAATGGTGAGTGAAATATCCTGCACCACCGTACGCGATTGGTAAGACTTACGTAAATTTTCAACAATCAATTCGCTCATGATGACTCTTTATTTAGATTGAGGACTGACTTCTAGCGTGCGGCTAAAGCGCATACTTTTAACCGCAGTGGCATTCAGCTCTGGGTTGGGTTTTAACCCTTTAGTCTCTGCTGGTTTATCAGTAGCAGGGTCAGGTGCTTTTTTATTTTTTGGCTGAATAATTGCACGTACACGACCACTCCCAGGGTTTGCAACAGAAGGTGTTCCACCAATGACTTCAGCGTATTCAGCATTGGCATCATACATAATGTAATCACCATGCACGATGTCTTCACCGCGTTTAACCCAAGCTTTGGTATAAAGTTGTACTTTATCCATACGCCCATTGTACTCAATGCGTTGTGCACTACCTTCCATGTATTCATTTTTCCCCTCACGTTTTTGTTTAAACGTGGTTGGGTTGCCTAATGACGTGCTGTGCTGAAAACCTTCACTGTCTTCACGTACAATTAATTTATCTGCACGAATTAGCAGTGTGCCTTGGGTTAGTATCACATTGCCAGAATAGGTGCTGGTTTGTTTAGCATCATCCACTTTAACGGTATCCGCTTCTAAATCAATCGGTTTATCGCGATCAGCAGCTTCTGCATTAACATGCTGCGAAAAGCCTAGCAATATCAGCCCAAACATGAGGCTCAAAGTGGCAAGTTCAATGAGAGGAAAGTATTTTGCAAATGCAAAAATTGGCTGCTTATTCATAGCGTCTCCGAATGCGCGCATTGTCAGTGTTGGGTGAAGGATTGGTTGTTGGCACGGCTGTTTGTTTTGTTTTTAATGAGGGCTTGTTACTTAATGCGTCTGCTACAAGAGTAGATTTTTTAGGTTTTTCATAATGCGCACGTACTTTATTTAATAAAGTCACCGTGCGGGTTTTTTTATCATAAATCATGCCAGTTGCATAAACAACGGTATTAGGTGCTTGCTTAATCACCACTGGGCTTTGCGTTGATACTAACTCATCGTTAGGGCGTATGTTAAGGTAATCAGTCTCTACGGTCATTTCGCCTTTGTCAGCAAACGCTTGGCGGGTAATTTTAACATCATCCACCAACTCTATTTCTTCACCATTGCTTGAAACATAGCCACGCAAGCCCTCAACGCTTGTATAAGGTTTTTGAACCGCAAATTGTGTGTAGCGTGGTCTTTGTAATTGTGTTGTATCGTCATCAGGATAGTGCACCATTTCTGCTGCCGTTAATTTGTAACGCAACTGACCATTAACATCGGTTTGCGTGGTAACAAAATTATGCATCATATAATCAGGGTCATGACGGCTACTACCATCGATTTTTGGCTTTGGTGTTTGCACGGCTTTGTTAATCCAAAAAGTAACAACAGCCAAAAGCAATAGCAAAACTAAGGGAAAAAACATCACAACACGACGATGTAAATAAGCACTTAATTGCATCTTAAATCATCACCTTAGTTGGCTATTTTAGCTTGCGTTAAAAAAGGTGCCATTTGCGCATCAAATGTCCCTTGTGCCATCATCAGCAACTCACATACTTCACGTACCGCGCCTTTGCCGCCTGATTTTTTTGTAACGTAGTGCGCGTGTTTTAGCACAAGTGTTGGTGAGGCGGGCACGGCAATTGCCAAGCCGCATTTGAGCATGGGAGGTAAATCTACCACATCATCGCCCATGAAGGCACATTGTTGCGCTACTAGACCGCTACTTTTAATCAAATCTTCAAAGGCTGCTAATTTATCTTCAGCACCTTGGTAAAAATGGCTTACTCCTGTACTCTCAGCGCGTTTTTTGACCACGTTTGAAGTGCGTCCAGTAATAATGGCGGTGGACACGCCTGAGGCTTTTAGGAGCTTCATCCCTAAGCCATCGTGTGCGTGAAAAGTTTTGTATTCTTGACCATCATCCCCAAGCGTTAAACCGCCATCTGTCATGACACCATCCACATCTAACACCAAAAGCTTGATGTTTTTCATGCGTGCGATTAGGTCGTCGCTTAAAACAGGTGAGGAGCTCAATTAAACCACCTTTGCTAACAATAAATCATGCATATTTAATGCGCCAATGAGCGCGCCCTCATCATCAACCACTAATAGACCGTTAATTTTGCGTTGCTCCATCATTTCAACAGCGGTGACGGCCAACGCATCTTGATGAATGGTTGTTGGGTTTGTGTGCATTACATCGCACATACTGGCTGTTGTAAGATGAACTGATTGCTCAAAAGCACGTCGTAAATCACCATCTGTAAAAATACCAATAGGCTTGTTAGCATCATCAACAACAGCCGTGAGCCCTAATCCTTTACGTGACATTTCAAGCAAACCATCGGTTAATTTGGCATTGGCGGATACTTTTGGAATGCCAAGTTGTGTTCGCATCACATCACTGACATGTATCAATAAACGCCGCCCTAAACTGCCGCCTGGGTGCGAGCGCGCAAAATCTTCTGCTGTAAACTCGCGCAAATTTAACACACATAAGGCAAGCGCATCGCCCAGTGCCAATGCTGCTGTTGTACTGGCGGTAGGTGCTAAGCCCAAAGGACACGCCTCTTTACTCACATGTGCGCTCAAATGAATCTCTGCAGCCCGCGCTAAACTGGAATCATCATTCCCCGTAATTGCAATGATGTGTGCACCTAACCTTTTAAGTGGTGTAATAATGGCCAAAATCTCATCGCTTTCGCCAGAATTTGAAAGCGCAATGACCACATCCCCTGTTGTAATCATCCCTAAGTCGCCATGGCTTGCTTCAGCAGGGTGCATAAAAAAAGCAGGAGTGCCTGTGCTGGCAAAGGTAGAGGCAATTTTGCCGCCAATATGCCCAGATTTACCCATGCCGCTCACCACAACGCGACCTTTGCATCCCACAATTAAGTTCACTGCATCACTAAAGCGGTTATCTAAACGTTGCGCGAGCGCATTGATTTCGCTCGCTTCAAGGCGTAAAACCTCTTGTGCTAACGCTAAGGTTTGCTGTGGGTTTGTTAAAGCGATATTTATTTTATTGTTGGGTGATGACATAACCGTTTAGTGAGTACACTTAAATCGAAACATGATTGAAACAATTTTCAGTTAGTATAAAAGGGAATGCTTTCGCAATAAAGCCTTTACTGCACGCATTTGATAAAAAAATGAGATTTCGGCATAGATTTTGCTACAGCTTTGCTTTTATGTGTAAAAATAACTATTTGTAAGCAATCTCTGCCTGTGTGTCAATTCGGTTTGCAGAAGCATCGTGATAGCCCTTAGAATGACAGCTCATGCAGTATTTTTTAACGCCAGCTTCTTGAATAAACCACCTTATGTTTGACACCTTACCTCTAGTTCTTATCTTATTGATTAGCTCAGTGCTAGCGGTAGCATTATTTCGTACATTTCGTTTACCTGCGATGTTGGCCTATTTTTTAGTAGGGTTAGCACTTGGTCCTCATACTTTTGGCTTGGTGCCAAATACAGAAGCTAATACAGAGCTTGCTGAGTTTGGGATTGTATTTTTAATGTTTAGTATTGGCTTAGAGTTTAGCTTACCGCAACTTTATGCCATGCGCAAAAAAGTACTTGGCTTAGGTGGTGCACAGGTGCTTATTACCCTGATGGTGACTATGGGGGTTGCTAAATTAGCAGGGCTTAGTTGGCCAGCTGCGTTTGTGATAGGCACTGCATTGGCGATGTCATCCACGGCCATTGTTTCAAAAATACTGGCTGAGCGCATTGATCTGAACTCACGTCATGGGCGCTTGAGTATCGGCGTATTGTTATTTCAAGATATTGTTGTTGTGCCAATTTTGGTGATTATTCCAGCACTCGGTGTGGCGAATGCCAACTTACTGGATGTATTTGGTCTAGCAATGCTTAAAGCCAGTGCCATGTTGCTGTTTTTATTTACGATAGGTAAGTGGCTAATTAACCCTTGGTTTAATTTAGTGGCTAGCCAACGATCGCGTGAATTGTTTGTGATGAATGTGCTGATGATTACGCTATTGTTAGCGTATGCCACCAAGCTGGCAGGCTTATCTTATGCGCTAGGAGCTTTTATTGCGGGAATGCTGATTTCAGAAACTAAATATCGCTATCAAGTGGAATCTGATATTTCACCTTTTAGAGATATTTTGCTGGGTTTGTTTTTTATTAGCGTAGGGATGCTCATCAATTTACAGCAGATTTTTAGCAATATTGGCTGGGTGTTATTGTTGTTAATCACTTTTGTTTTGTTTAAAGCTGCGATTGTTGCGCTAGTGGTGAGATTTGTAAAATATGAAACAGGCGTTGCTGTGCGTACTGGCGTGATACTTGCACAAGCAGGTGAATTTAGTTTTGTGATTTTAGCATTAGGGGTTGAGCAACACTTAATTAGTGGCCAAGCTTTGCAATTGATACTGGCAACCGCTTTACTCTCTATGGTGATTGCCCCATTTTTAATTCAATATAATGGACGCATTGCACGGCGTTTGGTGAGCAGTTATAACCGCAATAGTGGGCAAGTAGTGCAAGACATTGACGATGTGGCTAAGCACATACATGATCATGTGATTATTTGTGGCTATGGGCGTAGCGGGCAATATCTTGCACGTTTTTTAAGAGAGGAAAATATTCCTTATGTGGCTTTGGATATTGACCCTTCTAGAGTGCTAGAGGCCGCTGCAGCGGGTGAAAATGTCATGTTTGGCGATGCAGCAAGGCGAGTGGTGCTTGAAGCCGCAGGTGGTGCACGTGCTAAAGCCTTAGTGATTAGTTATGCCGACAACCGCGCTGCGATGAAGATTTTGCATATTGTGCAAGAAAGCTATCCGCAATTACCCGTGATTGTGCGTACTGTGGATGACACGAATATGGAGATTTTACGTGAAGCAGGTGCGGCAGAAGTTGTGCCTGAAATTTTAGAAGGTAGCTTAATGTTAGCTTCACACGCACTGATGCTACTTGGCGTACCGTTAAATCGGGTTGTGAAGCGCATTCGTTTGTTTCGTGAAGAACGTTACAAACTCTTTCAAGGGTATTTTCACGGTATTTCAGATGCTGAAGATGAAGACCTTGCAAAACAACAAGTGCGTTTACACTCAGTGATTATTTCTGCGGGCGCATTTGCAATTGGCAGGCGTTTAACCGAGATGCAATTAGAAAGCTTTGCCGTTGAAGTTAAATCTATACGCCGCCCTAATTCAAACGGTGCTATGCTCAACGAAGAAAGTATCTTGGTTGAAGGAGATGTGATTGTGTTGTTAGGTCAGCCAACTGGTCTAACCAATGCTCAAAACGCTTTGCTCATAGGGCGCGTTGCCATTAAGTAGTAATTAAGACTAAACAAATGACTCAACATATTATGATTGTAGGTGGCGGCATTGTTGGCTGCATGACCGCGATGGAGCTTGTGAATAAGGGGCATCGCGTTACCATTGTAGAACGCAACCAAATTGCCAGCCAAACTTCAGGTGAATCCTCATGGGCGGGGGGTGGCATTATTTTTCCGTTACTGCCATGGGCTTATTCTGAATCTGTGAACGCACTCACCGCACAAAGTGCTGACTTTTATCAGGCATTAAGTGAGCGTTTACTTACAGAAACAGGCATAGACGCGCATTTTGAACAATCAGGATTTTTGCTTCTGCCTGAATTTAATGCTACGGCTGCGCAAGCATGGTGCGCAACAAATCATGTCCCTGCACACAAGGTGCAAGCCTCTAGCTTTAATGTGCAATCGCTTAGTGGTGAAGACGCACTCTGGTTGCCTACCGTTTGCCAAATACGGCCGCCTTACCTCATGCAAGCCATGCGCAAATGGCTAGAACAACACCATGTGACAATGCTAGAACATACGCAACTCATGCCTTTGCAAGAAACCCAGCAACTGCAAGAATGGCAAACAACAACGGGTGAAAAATTGCAGGCAGACCAATTTATCGTGACTTCTGGGGCATGGAGCTTTGAGCTTTTAAAAGAAACCAGCGCAAAACTCAACATTAAACCCATGCGTGGCCAAATTTTGCTGTACAAACCGATTAATAATCTCGAGCAAATTGTTTATCGAGAAGGTTTTTATATGATTCCGCGCCGTGATGGCTATTTATTGGCGGGTAGCACTTTAGAAGATGTGGGGTTTGATACTGGCGTGACAGAAACCGTGCGCGATGAATTAAAACGCAAGGCTGAAGCAATTATGCCCACATTGATAGACTCACCCATCATCAAGCATTGGAGCGGCTTGCGCCCAGGTACGCCTGAAAATCTCCCTACCATTAGCGCACATCCCACCATTAAAAACTTGTTTTTAAACACGGGGCACTTTAGATATGGTCTGACGATGGCACCCGCAAGTGCGCGTTTAATTGCTGCATTGGTACTTAACGAGCCGCCACACATTGCAACCAAACCCTATAATTGTGTTCAATGATACAAAGAGATGCTAAAAATCATTGTGTTATCACACGCGAGCTTGTTATTATTAAAAAGAACTTACTATCCATTTTAGGCATTCATGTCCAAACTACTTATTGTTGAATCACCCTCTAAAGCTAAAACGCTCAAAAAATATCTTGGTAGCGATTTTGAAGTGCTCGCATCGTTTGGTCATGTGCGCGACTTAATCCCAAAAAATGGCGCGGTAGATACTGCCAATGATTTTGCCATGAAATACGACATCATTGAGCGCAATGCTAAACATGTAGATGCCATCGCCAAGGCAGTTAAAAGTGCTGATAGCATTTATTTGGCAACCGACCCAGACCGCGAAGGTGAGGCGATTTCATGGCATATTGCTGAGATTTTAAAAGCTAAAAATCTACTTAAAAATAAACTCATGAAGCGCGTGGTGTTTCATGAAATTACCAAAAATGCAGTGCAACACGCCATTGATGAGCCACGTGATATTTCTATGCCCATGGTCAATGCGCAACAAGCACGTCGCGCGTTAGATTACTTAGTCGGCTTTAATTTATCACCACTATTGTGGAAAAAAATTCGGCGTGGGCTTTCAGCTGGCCGCGTGCAAAGCCCTGCATTGCGCTTAATTGTAGAGCGCGAGCTTGAGATTGAAGCATTTAAAAGCCAAGAGTATTGGTCTATCCATTTAGATGCGCTCAAACACAGCCACGGCTTTAGTGCTAAATTGGTGCAACTCAATAACCAAAAGGTAGAGCAATTTACCGTTATTAACCACGACCAGCAATCTGACATTGTAGGCAAGTTATTGCTTGCAAGTGCTGGTAAAACCACGGTTTCTCGCGTGGAGAAAAAACAACGTAGTCGCAGCCCTGCTGCACCCTTTACCACTTCAACGCTGCAACAAGAGGCGGTGCGTAAATTAGGCTTTACTACCAGCCGCGCCATGCGGATTGCGCAACAATTATACGAAGGTGTTGATGTTGGTGGTGGGACAGTAGGCTTAATTACTTATATGCGTACTGACTCTTTTAGCTTAGCGGCCGAGGCAATTGGGCAAATACGCGATTATGTGAAAAAGAATTTTGACGCAGACTATTTGCCAAAAACCGCCAATGTATATAAAACCAAATCAAAAAGCGCACAAGAAGCCCATGAGGCTATTCGCCCTACCGATATTTCACGTACGCCAACCAGTGTGCGCCAGTACTTAACAGACGAGCAATTTAAACTCTATGAAATGATTTGGAAGCGTGCTGTGGCCTGCCAAATGTCACCTGCTAAATTTGACGCCGTCAGTGTAGATTTAAGCGTAGGCAGTGACGCCAATTTGTTCCGCGCCACAGGGCAAACCATGGTGTTTGCGGGCTTTATTGCGGTGTATATGGAAGGCACTGATGATGAGGAAGAAGAAACTGAGGCCAAACTACCTCATTTAGAAACAGGCGAAGTGCTGACGGTAGAAAAAATTTATGGTGACCAACACTTTACCGAGCCGCCACCGCGCTACGGTGAAGCCAGTTTAGTTAAAATTTTAGAAGAATATGGCATTGGTCGCCCATCTACTTACGCTAGCATTATCAGCACGCTACAAGACCGTGAATACGTGGTGCTAGACAAAAAACGCTTCACGCCCACCGATGTAGGCCGTGTGGTGAACAAGTTTTTAACCGAGCACTTCACTAAGTATGTAGATTACGACTTTACCGCCAACCTTGAAAACGAGCTAGATGAAATTGCTGAAGGCACACGCGAGTGGATACCCGTGATGGATGAGTTTTGGCAAGGCTTTAACCAGCAGCTCACCAGCAAGGCTGATGTTGACCGCCCTGGCAATGAACTAATAGGTGAAGCTTGCCCAAAATGCGGCAAACCTTTGCAAAAACAATTGAGCCGTTACGGCAGCTTTATTGGCTGCACAGGCTATAACGACACGCCAAAATGTGACTACAAACGCAGCCTAGATGGCGCATCCCAAGTGAGTAGCGATCCGATTATCATTGGTACAGATACCGAATCAGGTAAAGAAATACTGCTCATGAATGGTCCGTACGGCCCGTATTTACAGCTAGGTGTGGCGGTAGAAGGTGAAAAGAAAAAACCAAAACGCGTTAGCGTGCCTAAAGAAATTCCGCTCAGTGACATGAGCTTAGAAACCGCGCAAATGGTGCTATCACTACCGCGTGATTTAGGTTTGCATCCAGAAACAGGTAAAAAAATTGTCGCCAATATTGGCCGTTTTGGCCCATACATTAACCATGATGCTAAGTTTAAATCTATCCCCAAAACACAAAGTGTGTTTGAAATAGATTTAGCAGATGCCGTAGCACTATTAGCGGCAGCACACACAGGCCCCGCACCATTAGCAACGCTAGGCAACCACCCAACAGAAGATGGCCAAATTGAAGTGTTTGCAGGCCGCTATGGCCCTTATGTACAACACGGTAAAATCCGCGCCACCTTGCCAAAAAGCATAGAACCAGAAGCCTTAACGCTGGAAGAAGCACTTACTTTATTAGCCGAAAAAGTAGCAAAAGAGGCACCTGCTAAAAAAACCACCACAAAAAAAGTAGCCCCCACAAAAACCACAGCAAAAAAAGCTGCGCCAAAAAAAGCCGTTACTAAATCAGCGGCTAAAAAATCAAGCGTAAAGGCAAAGTAGCGTAGTGCATGTTGGATAGTTAGTTTCTTTCTTGGTTACCGATTGCGCAAACAGCGGTGGAAGGGATAACGCTAATGACAGCAGATGGTATAGTTGCACAGTACCAGTTAGCGGTGATTAAGGTTTAGTTCATGGTTGAAAATATCCATAATGAATTTATTAAAGTCTTGAAAAAAGATATTAGTAATCGTATAAGCCATAACGACTTATCCAGAAAGATATTTTTATCTTATAAAACTGCCGTATTTAAGGATGACCAGGAAACTGAATACAAAATAAAGAGTTGTATTCAAGAGAGAATAAAAACGCCTTTTTCAAGCATTCAAGTTACGGGCTCATCAAAGACTGGCTTTAGCTTTTTTAACAGAACACTATTTACAATTGGAGTTTCAGATTTAGACGTATCTATAATAAACCTAGATTTGTATAACTCATATCTTGAAGCCGCACATAAAGAAACAAGAGGATTCACTGATTTAACAAAATTCCCATTATTTAATCAAGAGCGCACAGATAAGCAATTTTTGAAAAATTTACAAAAGGGTTTTATAAATCCGTTCTATATGCCAGAGTCTCAATTAAAGAAAAATTGGTTAGGATTTTTTAGAGAGATTTCAAATAAGTATACGAATAAATTTGGAAGTATTAATGGAGCTATATATGCTTCGGAATACTTTTTTGAACAAAAGCAAGTTGAATGCATAGAGGAATTTGAAAGGAATACAAAAGCATATGATTCGTTATCAGGTAAGGTCTAAGGAACTGATTGATTTAGTTAATGAAATTAAATCAAGAAGGTTAATAATGTCACCATATTTTCAGCGCCATTTAGTTTGGCGATTAGTTCATAAAGTGGATTTTATTAAAACCATACTTATGGGATTACCATTTCCCCAGATTTTTATTGCAAAAGGTAGTATTGATTTGGAAAGTATGACCACTACATCTTGCATCGTAGATGGGCAACAAAGGATGTCTGCAATTGTAGATTTTGTTAGTGGTGTATTTAAAGTAGATAATAAAGCCTTTAAGGAACTTGCACTTGAAAAGCAGGAAGAGTTTTTAAAATATCAAATCCCAATTATTGATTTGGACTTGTACAACGATGCACCTGAAATTAAGGAAATATTTCAAAGGCTTAACAGAACATTTTATGCGTTAAACGCAATTGAAAAATTATCAACAGAGTATGCCTCATCAGAATTTATGCTTTTTGCAAAACACATTACTGGAGAATTAAAGCTTCAAAATGAAGATGATGAGGATGATTCAAACCTATCACTAGACCCCACAATTCCTACGGAATTTATAGCATGGGCAAAAGATATAGATGCTCCGAACTTTAAAAAATTAATTATTGAAAGCAACGTATTCACCCCTTATGAAATAAGTAGGCAGATACATCTTATGTATGCACTAAACCTTATAGCGACATACATAGGCGGTATTTATACTAGAAACGACCTTGTGACAACTTACCTGGATGATTTCAAAGATTCTTTGGTTGATAAGGATGCTATTTTAGATAGATTTGAAATTACATCTAAAATAATATTAGCGTTAAATCTTCCCTCGAATTCATATTGGTTTAATAAAGCTAATATGTTCACTTTATTTTCGTTTATCGCTCAAGAAACTGCATCACAACTACCTGTTGATATGAAGGAACGTTTAACATCTTTTGAAAATGAGACTCCTCTTGACTATAAAATAGCTGCTAAGGAGGGTGTTAATAATATGAAAGAGCGTAAAACTCGACAGGCCTATCTTGAGAGTTTGTTGAGGTGATTGAAAAAGTTAGTGAAGTGCTGGTCTGACGGATTATCATTTTACAAATATAAAGTTAAAGTTTTGGTTTGTAAGATTGTTGTATTCAATAATATAAATCAATCAGCTATTAACTGAACATAAAAGAAAAGCCAGCTTGAGAGCTGGCTTTCTTACTAAAAATCACTTAAACCATCCGATCAACCATGAAAAAAGTCGTTACACTTTTTGATAGACTTCAGAACCTTTTTTCACAAACTCGATAGACTTCTCTTGCATACCTTTTTGTAGTGCTTCTTTTTCGTCCACGCCTAATTTATCAGCGTAGTCGCGCACATCTTGCGTGATTTTCATTGAGCAGAAGTGTGGGCCGCACATTGAGCAGAAGTGTGCTTGTTTTGCGCCTTCTTGCGGCAAAGTTTCGTCGTGGAATTCTTTGGCTTTTTCTGGGTCTAGGCCTAAGTTAAATTGGTCTTCCCATCTAAATTCAAAGCGGGCTTTGCTTAGTGCGTTATCGCGGATTTGCGCACCAGGGTGGCCTTTTGCCAAGTCTGCCGCATGGGCTGCAATTTTGTAGGTGATAATGCCAACGCGCACGTCTTCTTTATCTGGCAAGCCTAGGTGTTCTTTTGGTGTGACGTAGCACAGCATTGCGCAGCCGTACCAGCCTATCATCGCGGCGCCGATACCTGAGGTAATGTGGTCGTACCCTGGGGCGATGTCAGTAGTTAAAGGCCCTAATGTATAGAATGGAGCTTCGCCGCAATGCTCCAGTTGCAAGTCCATATTTTCTTTAATCATGTGCATGGGCACGTGGCCTGGGCCTTCAATCATACATTGCACGTCGTGCTTCCAAGCGATTTGTGTGAGTTCGCCTAGGGTTTTGAGTTCGGCAAATTGCGCTTCGTCATTGGCATCGTAAATCGAGCCTGGGCGTAAGCCATCGCCGAGTGAGAAGCTCACGTCGTATTGCTTCATGATTTGGCAGATGTCTTCAAAATGTTCATACAGGAATGATTCTTTATGATGCGCTAAGCACCATTTCGCCATAATTGAACCGCCGCGTGACACAATGCCCGTCATGCGTTTTGCGGTCATGGGGATGTACGCCAAGCGCACACCTGCATGGATGGTAAAGTAATCCACACCTTGCTCGGCTTGCTCAATCAATGTATCGCGGAAAATTTCCCAAGTGAGATCTTCAGCTTTGCCGTTTACTTTTTCTAGCGCTTGGTAGATAGGCACAGTGCCGATGGGTACTGGGCTGTTGCGGATAATCCACTCGCGGGTTTCGTGGATGTTTTTACCTGTGGATAAATCCATCACCGTATCGCCGCCCCAGCGTGTGCTCCACACCATTTTTTCAACTTCTTCACTGATGGAAGAACCGAGTGCAGAGTTGCCGATGTTGGCGTTAATTTTCACTAAAAAATTGCGGCCAATAATCATCGGCTCGATTTCTGGGTGGTTAATGTTCATTGGAATAATGGCGCGGCCACGGGCGACTTCATCGCGCACGAATTCTGGCGTAATCATTTTGGGGATGCTGGCGCCAAAATCTTGACCTTTGTGCTGCGTTTGTAGCAGCTTGCTCATGTTCTCGCGGCGTTGGTTTTCGCGAATGGCAATGTATTCCATTTCTGGGGTGATGATGCCTTTGCGTGCATAGTGCATTTGGCTCACGTTAGCGCCTGCCTTGGCGCGCAATGGTTTGCGTGTGAGGTTAAAGCGCATTTGTGCGAGTTCTGGGTCAGTTTTACGTTGTTGGCCAAAGCTTGAGGTGGGGCCATCAAGCTGCTCAGTATCGCCACGTTCTGCAATCCAGTTGGCACGCAGCGCTGGCAAGCCGTTGCGAATATCAATTTGTACGGCTGGGTCAGTATATGGGCCGCTGGTGTCATACACCACCACAGGTGGGTTTTTTTCAGCACCAAACGCTGAGGGCGTATCACTTAATGAAATTTCACGAAACGGCACCTGAATATCTGCGCGGCTGCCTTGCACATAGACCTTGCGGGATTTTGCAAAAGGCTTGGTCGCGCCTTCATCTACCGAGGCGGTTGCGTTTAAAAATTGGGTGAGGTTTTTGTCAGTTGCGTTCACTGCGTGCTCCTTAAAATAGCAATAACGTAAGAAGCCTAGTGAAAGTGCTTTCCTACGGCGGCATGACCCGCATCAGGTTCAAAGGGTGTGTCTCACTGTATTTTTGCTGAAAAATACAGACCCCTAGCAATGGTTGAAATATACGCTAAATTCATTATAAAACCAAGTGTTTAAGTCAAGCTTACAGTTTAGCAAGGAAATTTCGCAAGCTTTATGTATCTTTGTTTTTTGATGATAAGCGCATTTTGCAACCGCTATTTTTAAAGGCAGCGCAAATTAAGCCAAGAATAAATGGTTTAATGCATTTGCAGGTATTGGGATGGCGCAGATAAAGGTGTAAACTGATGCCAATATCCATAACATTAGTAGTAATAATTGAAATATTTAACCTCAATGAAACAAGCGCATTATTTGATATTGTTACTTTTAGGTGTTTCTCACTTTGCTAAAGCCGAAGACATTACTGCAATGTCTTTAGAGCAGTTGCTTGAGGTTGAAATTGTGAGTGCGGTCTCTAAAATGCCGCAAAAAACCTCTGAAACCCCATCTTCTGTCAGGGTGATTACCGCGCAAGATATTCGCCATTATGGTTGGCAAACGCTAGGTGAGGCACTTAACTCAATCCCAGGTATTAGCATCATCACTAATCGCTATTATGATTTTATTGGTGCACGCGGGGTGACATTGCCAGATGATTACAACACACGTTATTTAATGGTAATTGATGGCACGCCGATTAACGATGCTCTACTTGAATCTGCTTTTGTGGGCGATACTTTTCCCATTGATTTAGCCTTGATTGAGCGTATTGAATATGTGCCAGGTGCTGGCTCGGTGGCTTATGGTGCCAATGCGATGCTAGGTACAATCAATATCACTACGAAATCTGCCAAAAACAAACATTTAACCGAAGCAGAGGCTATTTTTGATAGTTTGGGCCGCAAAACATTGCACTTAAGTACTGCACAAGCTTTTGAAAATGGCGCGGCTATTACATTATCTGCCAGTGGCTTGCACCAATCTGGGCGTGATCAAACTTATCACGATGCGATTGGCGTAAAGGCTGAACGTGATGGTCAATTCACCAAAGATGGTGTGGCGCATAATTTAGACCGTACAAAAAAAGAGCAAATATTTGCCAAGCTAGAACAAGATGCGCTAAAAGTATCGTTAGTACTAAGCCAACGTATCAATCACCCTTCTACCGCGCCGCATGGCGCTAACTTTGATGATGCCGCAATGCGGATTAAAGATCAAAGTTTTGGCTTAACTGCCAACTACACAGCCGAGCTTGCGCAAGATTTATCGCTTTATACGAACCTGACCTATATGGGGTATCGTAACACGACCACATCTCCTTATTTTAAACGCTCGCCGCCACAGCAACGGTATATTGGCACGCAGGACTCAGATGCTAAACGCTGGTTTGCAGAGGCGCGTTTAACCAGCAAGCAGTGGCAAAATCATCAATCGGTAATAGGGGTGGATGTCAGCCAAGAAACGCAAAATGATTTGTTAAGTGAGGATAGCCTTGGCAATGTGCAATATCACGACAATAATCCCGATGGACGCATTGGGATATATTTACAAGATCAATGGAAATTTACAGACGATTGGCAGTTGCACACAGGCTTACGTTTCGATCACTCTGAACAATGGGGCGACCACACCAGTCCGCGTTTAGGGCTTACTTGGCAAGTCAATCATACATTGACTTTAAAAGCGATTGTTGCCAGAGCGTTTCGCAACCCAAATCCTTTAGAAGCAAGGGCAGGTAAGAATCCTGCATTGGCTAAACCTTTTGGTTTTGAAGCCTTAAGCAATATACACTTACAAGCAGAAAGTGTGAATACGCGTGAACTCATGGCAGAGTGGCGTCCTAACTCATCGTTTGAGCTATCTAGCGGGCTTTATTATCACCAGCTTAAGCGTTTAATTGGTGCAGCAGTGACCCCAAGTAACAATTTTCAATACCAAAATTTATACAGTCTAGCCGTAACAGGCTTAGAAACAGCCGCCCATTATCATTTACCCTCAAATTGGAAAATTAACGCTAGCCTAGCACTAGAACATGCTAAAAGTGAAGAGGGTGGTCGTGCGCCAAATGCTGCGCGATGGATTAGCAAACTATCTGCTGATGGTTCAATATGGAATGATCAATTGCTGGCAGCAGTTGAGTTGTATGCAAACGGACCATCCTCACAAATGTGGGAAGGCAAGCCTGTACGCAATAGTACGGTGATTTTGTCCAACTTAGTGTTTACCGCCAATAAATGGTTGCCCAACACCAGCGTTCAGTTGCGTATCAATAATCTGTTTAATCGTGACGATGCTGTGCCTGGTACCGATGATACGCCTGTTGCAAATATGCCGTTGTATGGTCGCAATGCCTCAGTAGGTGTACGCTATGAATTTTAAACCGTACATTTTTCGCTATCTTTTAGTGGGTTATGCTGCATTGTTATGCCTGTTGATTGCGCCTCATGCGTATGCCCTTCAAGCTGAAGAAGATGCGCTTAAAGCGGCGTTTGTTTATAACTTTTCTTTATTTACAACTTAGGCCGCAACTTAATGACACCATCAATTTTTGTGTGATAGGTGAAGTTGCGCAATTAAGTGCGCTAAAACAATATGAGGGACGAAATGTGTCCAATGCATCAGTGCGTGTAAAAAAAGTAGAAACGATAGAAGAGGCGCGTGCCTGTGAGGTTTTATTTATTCAAACTAACAATCAAGCGCGTGCAAACGAGCTTTATCAAGCATTGGCAGGGTTTCCTGTACTCACTGTAGCAGAATATAGAGCCTTTGCTCAGCCTGCCGCCATTATTTTATTTGTGCAAACCAATAATCGTTTGGCTTTTGAAGTCAACCATACTGTGGCTGTAGAGGCGCAACTGAGTTTGAGTTATAAGTTATTAAGACTAGCGCGTAAAGTGAATATGACCGCCCCATGAAATTTTTGACGCGAATTTTTAATCGTTTATTGGGTATAAAAACCATTCGCCAGCAATTGTTTTGGTTTATTTTTGTATTAGTTTCGCTTGCCATGGCGATGTTTTACCTTGCTAACTTAGGGCTCACAATTAGTAATGAGTTAGAAGAGGCTAAAACTGAACTGGAAGTTTTAGCGGAGATTACTAGCCATAATTTAGAGGCTCCTCTTTTATTTCAAGATTTCAAAGGGACACATGATGTGCTCTCCAGCTTGAATAAAAATCCTAGCATTACTCAAGCACGTGTTTATAACAACAGTAATCATTTGCTCGCTTCATTGCATCATAAGACGCTAGCTTATGAGCATAATGGGATAGCTGCACTGTTGCAATTGCCACAAACTTTATCTGTGCAACAGCTGATTAAAACAGGTAATGAGGCAGTTGGTACATTACATGTTCAAGTCAATTTGAATGAAATATGGCAGGTAATTTTTCAACAGTTTTTGAACTTAGCTCTCGTTATGTTCGCCACCTTGTTATTAGGTGCTTGGATGATTCAAAGAATGTCAAACTTCATTATTGCACCGCTGACTCAAGTGGCAGCAACCGCTAAAGAAATCCAACAAAATAGCAATTATGCACTACGCGTATCTGAAGTGCATGATAATGAAATTGGTGAAATGTCGTCCGCACTTAATTTAATGCTCTCAGAAATTGAGTCTAAAAACCAAGCCTTACAAATTGCTGCAGTCGCTTTTGAATCGCAAGAAGGCATTTTTATTACTGATGCAAATGCGGTTATCTTGCGCGTTAATCAAGCATTTACGCATATTACTGGCTTTAGTCCGCAAGAGGCGATAGGAAAAACACCACGTATTTTAAATTCTGGTAAGCAAGATAAACCGTTTTATAAAGACATGTGGGCGCAAATCAATAATACGGGTAAATGGCAAGGTGAAATATGGAATCGTCGCAAAGACGGTGAAATTTATCCAGAATGGCTCACGATTACCGCAGTCACAACATCAGACAATACCGTAAGCAATTATGTAGCCACCTTAGTGGATATTACAGAACGAAAAAATGCCGAAGCAGAAATCGCCCAGCTTGCTTTTTACGACCCACTGACGCATTTACCTAACCGTCGCCTTTTTACCGATAGACTATCGCAAAGATTAGCTTCAACCCGCCGCACTAATTGCACAGGTGCTTTGCTTTTTATTGATTTAGATAACTTCAAAACACTTAACGATACATTAGGACACGATGTAGGCGACCTTTTATTAAAAAAAGTAGCCGAACGGTTGTTAAGTTGTGTACGTGAAACCGATACTGTGGCACGCTTAGGTGGCGATGAATTTGTGATATTGTTAGATCAATTAAGCAATGAAGAGAGTGAGGCAATATTGCAAGCAAACAGCATCGGCGAGAAAATTCTGCAAGAGCTTAATCGCCCTTATCAGCTTATTGAAAATCACTTAACTTACAATACCCCAAGCATAGGGGTTTGCTTATTTTCTGGTCAGAAATTGAGCTCAGATGAGATTATGAAGCAAGCAGATATTGCTATGTATCAAGCCAAAAATGCGGGGCGCAATACCCTGCGATTTTTCCCCTCTGAAAGCCTAAACTAACAGGTGATTGCCGTTCTTGCAACTTGTTAAGAAAAAGCGTAATTTAACGACTACAAGCTTATTTGTTTAGGAGTGTGTCATGGATAACAAATACGGATTACATAGCACAAAGTTAGCGACAGAACACCATGAGGCGCACCACAAACCAAGCCTTGCTCACGTGGCGCACTGTAAGTTTTGCCAAAGCACGCGATTGGAGCTGTGTCCCACTATGCATGACCATCGTTGCACTGATTGCGGTGAGTGGCAAAATGATATTCCGCAAGGCTACTCCACAGGCAGAAGCAGCGATTACTGATAAAACCAATTTGCATTAACCCTTCCATAAAAAATTGTGGTACTGATACATCATATTGCAAATAAATACCTTGATTTAGCTTAAAAATTCACAGTAATTCCCCATAAAAAGTTCTATAATCTCGCCTACAAAATACCCTTTCCATTAAACAACTCCAAAAGAGAAGATAAATGACTACAAAAAATGCTGATATTGGCCTTGTGGGCCTTGCTGTTATGGGCCAAAATTTGGCTCTCAATATTGCCGATCATGGCTACACCATTGCGGTTTACAATCGCGACCCGAAAAAAACACTTAACTTTGTTGAAGAATGCAAAAAAAATGAGCCATCGCACGCCAATGTAGTAGGGCATACGGATTTAGCTTCTTTTGTATTAAGTATCAAACGCCCACGCAAAATCGTGTTACTCGTTAAAGCAGGTAGTGCTACAGATGTAACAATCAACGCGTTGTTACCTTTTTTAGAGCAAGGCGACATCATCATTGATGGTGGTAATGCATTGTGGACAGATACGATTCGCCGCGAAAAAGAATTAGCTGCTAAAGGCATTGATTTTATTGGTTCTGGCGTTTCAGGTGGCGAAACTGGTGCACGTTTTGGCCCAAGCCTCATGCCATCTGGCACACGCAAAGCATGGGCGAGTTTAGAGCCTATTTGGCGCGATATTGCTGCAAAAGTTGACCCAGTGACGGGTGAGCCTATGGAAGGCGGCAAACCTGGCAAGCCAGTTGTAGGTGGTTTTTCATGTGCTGAATACATCGGTCCAGACGGTGCTGGGCATTACGTAAAAATGGTGCATAACGGCATTGAGTACATTGACATGCAATTGATTTGCGAAGCTTATTGGTTAATGAAAAACTTGCTCGGTATGCCAGCAGATGAAATTGGCAAAGTATTTGCTGAGTGGAACAAAGGCGAATTATCTAGCTTCTTGATTGAAATTACTGCGGATATTCTGCAACAAAAAGACCCAGTGACTAAAGGTTTCTTGGTTGACCAAATTTTAGATACTGCTGGCCAAAAAGGTACTGGCCAATGGACGGCAGCCAACGCGCTTGAATTGGGCGCACCTGCTAATGCGATTGCGGCTGCGGTTTATGCACGCGCACTTTCAAGCTTAAAAGAAGAGCGTGTTGAAGCCAGCAAAATCTTAAAAGGCCCAACTCCTGTTAAAGAAACAGACAAAGTGGCCATTATTGAAGCCATTAAAAATGCGCTTTACTGCTCAAAAATTTGCGCTTACGCACAGGGCTTTCAACTGATTGATAAAGCACAAGTGGCTTACAACTGGAAGCTTAACTTTGGTGAAATTGCGCAAATTTGGCGTGGAGGTTGTATTATTCGCGCACGTTTCTTGCAAAAAATTACTGAAGCTTATGCGCATAATTCACGTTTGAAAAACTTGATGTTAGACCCCTACTTCACACAAGCAATGAATGATGGTCAAGCGGGATGGCGTAAAGTGATTGCTTTAGCTGTTACCAATGGCATTCCTGCGCAAGGTTTTAGCGCGGCAATGGCGTATTACGATGGTTACAGAAGTGCTGACTTGCCAGCTAACTTGTTGCAAGGTCAACGTGATTACTTTGGCGCACATACTTATGAGCGTAAAGACCAACCGCGTGGTCAGTTCTACCACCTAGATTGGCCAGAAGCAGGTCGTCCGCAATTGGAAGTTTAATGGCTGATGAAAGTGTGCTTGTTAGTTTGCACGTTACTTGACTGAGTGGCAAAGACTAACAGTCATAAATACGAAAGAGGCTCTAATTAGAGCCTCTTTCGTATTCAATTCCAGCAAGTGTTTCTGTAGCGCGATAAAATTGAAAAAGGCATCATGGTTGAGATAGCAAAGAGTGCAATAAAAAAGGACACTTAACGTGTCCTTTTTAAAATTCGCCACCTTAAGTAGCGAGGCAATCGTTAAAAATTAACGGTTGCAAACGTACATTGTTACTTCAAAGCCAAAACGCATTTCAGTAGCTACTGGTGTTGTCCACATAATATTCTCCCAAGGTTATTTAATAAGGTACTACGCATTTCATGATTAGCATAATATCTAAATGCTACGTAAGCAAACACTGTAAAGTGATGAATGAGTGCTCATGATTTTCATTAGATAACACTAATAAGTGACAAGAATACGGTACCCCGCAACCTTTTCACCTTGTGTTGAAATGCCCAGTTTTATTTTCACTTCAGCATTGGCTTCTAAGCCTAAAGGGATATGCGAGTTACTTGGCAAGTATTCATTAGGCTTAAAGATTTTACGCAATGATGGGTTGCCTTCAGTATCAGTGAGAGTCAACTCTAAATTTGGGTAGGCTTGATTAAAAGGGGCGTGATTGATAAGCGTGCTAGATAAACGTATTAAGCCTTCTATATTAGGGTCTTCTAACATGTCCGAGTCATTAATTTCAAGTAAATCGATTTGCTGAGGCAGATTGATACTACAAGAAAGTTGTACGCACATTCTTTCAAGTAACGGTTTGGTGTTGGGGTAGTGCAAGGCAATGCTATCACGTAAAAAATACAGGCATTGCGCGGTAACGAGTAACAATAACAATAGACTGCCTATTCGCCATATCCAACGGCGAGAATATGCCGCTTTCCGTTTTTTGCCTTCTGCTAAATCAGCAAAATAATTAGCACTGTTATTCGCAATAGAGGTGAGCTGGGTAATGTTATTTAAGCGTAATATTTCGGCTTGGTCATTGCTTGGTGTATTGCCTATGTCTGGGATACTTGTTTGTGGCTCAATAGATGTATTGTTGAGTGCAGCTTGCGCTGTATGGGTAGCTGTACTCGCTGATGGTTTTTGCTCCGCTGAGTCATTTTCTAAGAAATCATTATCAATGGCTGGCCAGCCAGAGGCTTCTTTATTTGTGCTAATCGTAATTTCAGTTGTGACTTCATGAGCAGCTGGTGGAAGATTGCTATTGACTTGAGAAGGGACAGCCTCTATTGGTGGCTCTGGCGTTATAAACTGTGTTTTAGCATTGAATATATGTAAGCACTGACCGCAACGCACTTTGCCATCGTGCTTATTGAGTTGAACATCCGTAACAAAAAATTGCGTTTGGCAATTGGGGCAGCGAGTTATGGCGCGCATTTTCTAGTGCCAGTTAGTAATACCCAAGCATCTTTGAATTGTGGTGTATCCATTTCAAACCATTGGGCATAAATTGCCGAAACAGCAGATGCTTGCTCACGTAAAATGCCTGAGAGCGCGATTTTGCCGCCCACTTTGCATGATGTTGCCAAAGCTGGTGCTAACACACTGAGTGCGCTAGATAAAATATTGGCCACTACAATATCAAAGGCTTGTGATTGATAGTCGTTGGCATGATAAAAATATGCACTCACATGATTTTGCTCGGCGTTGTAAAGGCTGGATTGAATGGCTTGCGAATCAATATCTGTACCAACTACATTGCCTGCACCTAATTTTTTAGCAGCAATTGCCAAAATACCTGAACCACAGCCGTAATCAAGCACGCTTACATTAGGGCGAACAGTTTGTGTAAGCCATGATAGACAAAGATGTGTAGTTGGATGGCTCCCTGTACCAAAAGCAAGACCAGGGTCTAAAATGATATTGATGGCATTCGCATCGGGGGCATGATGCCAAGTAGGCACTATCCATAAATGCTCAGTGATTTTAATTGGGTCGAACTGCGATTGTGTGGCACGCACCCAATCTTGCTCTTGAATAATTTCGGTTGAGTATTGGAGTGGTAACAGCTTAGTTTGGTATTGTAGTTGCCCCATCACCTCGCTAATGTTGATATCTTCATCAAACAGTGCGCTGACAATATTTTGTTGCCAAATACCTGGTGGTGGGTCGCCTGGTTCGCCAAAAATAGGCTGCTCATCAATGGTTTCAGCGTTAGCATCTTCAATAATGGCCGAAAGTGCGCCAAGCTCCATGAGGGTATCGCTGATTAAATCAGCGGTGTTATCCTGTGCCTCAATTTTTAAAGAAACCCAACTCATATTGGCTGTACTTACTTATTATAAATACCCAGTTTCTGTTCAAGGTAGTGAATGCTTGTGCCACCAAGGTGAAATGCGGCATCGGCCATTAGGTCCGCATGTAAGGCAATATTAGTGCTGATACCATCTACCATCATTTCTGAAAGCGCGATGCGCATCCGTGCAATAGCCTGATCACGGGTGTCACCGTAAGTAATCAGTTTGCCTATCATTGAATCATAGTGTGGCGGTACGGTATAGCCCGCATAAGCGTGCGTATCAATGCGCACACCTGGCCCACCTGGCATGTGAAACGTTTTTATTTTTCCTGGAGAAGGCACAAAGCTGTACGGATCTTCAGCATTGAGGCGACACTCAATGGCATGGCCATGCAATTGAATGTCTTTTTGACGGAATTTGAGTTTTTCACCAGCGGCTACAAAAATTTGTTGTTGCACCAAATCAATGCCTGTAATCATTTCAGTAACGGTATGCTCAACTTGTAAGCGCGTGTTCATTTCAATAAAGTAGAACTCACCATTTTCATATAAAAATTCAAACGTACCTGCACCACGGTATTTAATTTTGCGGCAAGCCTCAGCGCAGCGCTCACCAATTTTGTCACGCAATTTAGGATTTAATAATGGTGCTGGAGCTTCTTCAATAATTTTTTGATGGCGGCGCTGCATGGAGCAATCACGTTCACCTAAAAATACTGCATTGCCATGTTGGTCTGCTAATACTTGAATTTCAATATGCCTTGGCTTTTCAAGGTATTTTTCCATATAAACCATGGGGTTGCCAAACGCAGCTTGTGCTTCGGCTTTGGTCATGTTGACAGAGGTCAGCAATGCTGCTTCTGTGTGCACCACGCGCATTCCACGCCCACCACCGCCGCCAGCGGCTTTAATAATGACAGGGTAGCCAATTTGTTTTGCAGTTTTAATAATTTCGCTGGGGTCATCTGGTAATGCGCCTTCTGAGCCTGGCACGCACGGTACGCCTGCTTTACGCATAGCTTCTTTGGCAGATACTTTATCGCCCATTAAACGAATAGTTTCTGCACGTGGGCCAATAAACACAAAGCCGCTTTGTTCTACACGCTCGGCAAAGTCGGCATTTTCTGATAAAAAGCCGTAACCTGGGTGAATTGCTTGTGCATCGGTCACTTCAGCTGCACTAATAACCGCAGGCACGTTCAGATAGCTTTGACTAGAAGGTGCGGGACCAATACAAACTGATTCATCTGCTAGCTTCACATATTTAGCTTCACGGTCGGCCTCAGAGTGGACGGCGACCGTTCTAATGCCGAGTTCGCGACAGGCGCGTTGCACACGCAAGGCGATTTCACCGCGATTTGCGATTAAGATTTTGTCAAACATTGCCATAGGTAATTTCCGTTCTTTAAACAATTTTAGGCAATAATAAAGAGCGGTTCACCGTATTCCACAGCTTGACCGTTGTCCACCAATATTTTTTTAATCACGCCTGCTTTATCCGCTTCAATTTCATTGAGTAGCTTCATCGCTTCAATAATGCACAGCGTATCGCCCACAGCAACCGTATCTCCTACTTCAACAAAAGATTTGGCATCAGGGGAAGGTGAGCGATAGAACGTGCCCACCATCGGTGATTTCACGCTGTGACCTTCATCTGCGGCTGGAGTAGCTGCTACTGGAGTAGCTGACGCTGGGGGAGCGGCAACCTGTGGTGTAGCTGCATATTGCATCGGGGCATAGTGCTGCTGCACAGGGGCATTGGCAGTAAAGTTGCGGCTAATACGTACTTTTTCGCCATCTTCTGTCAATTCAAGCTCAGAAATACCTGATTCTTCTACAAGATCGATTAACTTTTTAAGTTTGCGTAAATCCATAAATAACCCCTAAAAATCTGAAAAAATATAGTTTAATGTTAAGAACGATTGAGATGGCTGATGGCGTAATCAAGTGCTAGTGTATAACCTTGCGCACCTAAACCACTAATGACACCAACGGCAATGTCAGAAAAGTATGAGTGATGACGAAACGCCTCGCGTGCATAAACGTTTGATAAATGTACTTCAATAAATGGTACTTTTACGGCACTTAGCGCATCGCGCATGGCAACTGATGTATGCGTGAAAGCCGCTGGATTGATAATCACGAAATCCACTTTTTTTGTAACTAGAGACTGTATTTTAGTCACTAAATCACCTTCTGTATTGCTTTGAAAATTTTCTAAAGCGATGTTGACGATATTAGCTTGCCTAGTTAATGCCTCATTAATGCTAGCTAGCGTTGCACTGCCATAATGTTCAGGCTCACGCAAACCTAACAAGTTGAGATTTGGACCATGCAACACCAAAACAGACTTAGCTGACATGGGAAAGCCCCTTTTTGACTAATTTATTGCATAAATTGCGATATTTCATACGTGCAAGTTTGCCGAAGTTCGTCGCTTTTGTCTAGCAAATTTAGTAAAATTAAACGAACTTAGCAGTGTATTTGGGGGTAACTATTTGAAAGTATTGAAATAAACTTTTTAATTAAGAAGTAAGGGTTTAATGGCAATTTCAAGCATAGATTGGTTTAATCGTCCCATCACGGTTTTCACAATCTTGCCATCCGTGTTTACAATCACCGTGTAAGGCAGTAAGCCTTGTGTGTTGCCAAGCTGCGAGCTTAAATCAGATAAATCATTTTCAACAAAAATGGGGTAGCTCACAGGCGCAGACTTTAGAAAGTCGTTGACTGCTTGCGGTTCATCTTGCGCGATACCCAGCACCACCACATTTTTTGTTTGGTAGGTATCATAAAAAGCAGAAAATTCTGGCATCTCTTCACGGCAAGGCGGGCACCACGTAGCCCAAAAATTAAGCACGATAATTTTGCCGCGATATTGTGCCAAACTTTGCACTTTGCCAGCAACATCAGGTAAATGGTAGGCGTAAAGGGCATCGCTACTGACGTTGGGAGATGCCGTCACTTTTGCCGAAAAATGTCGCGCAACCAAGCTAATGGCGATTAGAAAAAACAAGCCAACTGCAATGGGTACTATTTTTTTTAGCATACTGCGACACTTACTTGGTAATGCTGGTGTTGATTAAGTGTTTTTAAGCTGTTGTTGGTTGTATGCCAGCATGACCGAATGTGACAGATTGTGCTGGCGATAAACAACAAAATCTGTGCAAATTTTTTAAACATAGTATCCTTACGATATCAGTTTTTGTGCACCTTGTGCGTTGGCTCATTGCAAAAACTCAAATTTGCCTCATATCACTTGAGAGTTAATGATTTAAAAGGTTCATTTAAATGCGTTTGTTAATTGGTTTAATTTTACTCGCTTTTCCAATCGCCGAGATATGGTTATTGTTTGTGCTAGGGGCGCAATATGGTGTGTGGCTTTTACTTTATTTAGTTGGGGTTGCGCTTTTAGGCGTACAACTTATTCGTGAAGAAAAGCTATTATTTACAGGGCGAATGATGCAAAGCTTGAGTGCTGGTGGTAACCCGATGAAAGCCATGTTTGGCAGTGCGCGTAACATTTTTGCGGGCGTGCTCTTGATAATACCAGGGATAATTACTGATGTCATTGCGACCATTTTGTTGTTGATTCCTATTAAAGATAAACCTTTATTAAATGATCAATCGCTTCATACAAGCCATACCAATCAAGCTGCAAATGATGATGTGATAGAAGGTGAGTTTCGTCGTGAAGACTAGCGCAAAGGCTCGTTTGAGCCTTGCATCATCAGCACGTGCATCATGTGGTGTAAATTGATATAATCACCCCCATTAACCGAGGAACGTTGCGAGGGCTAGTGAAATAAGCCCCTAGGCTCGGTGTTCAAGCGGCTTTAGCTAAGTCCTTCTTGTAACGGCGTTCACTTTATTAACCGACTATTTCGGGTGAGTAAAGTGAAACGCCGTTTTGCTTTTTACGCCCTTAATTGTCATGCACTGATAGGATTTAAGTGAATACCATGACTAATTTTAATGATTACATCGTAGCAGATATCAACCTCGCAGCTTTTGGTCGCAAAGAAATTGCCATTGCCGAAACTGAAATGCCAGGCTTAATGGCCATTCGCCAAGAGTATGCCAAAGCGCAACCACTGAAAGGTGCGCGTATTACTGGGTCATTACACATGACGATTCAAACCGCTGTGTTGATTGAAACATTGAAAGATTTGGGCGCAGAAGTGCGCTGGGCATCTTGCAATATTTACTCCACACAAGATCACGCTGCAGCGGCCATTGCGGCTGGCGGTACGCCGGTATTTGCCATTAAAGGTGAAACCCTGACTGAGTATTGGGATTACACCCACCGTATTTTTGAGTGGGCAGACGGCGAGGATGGTAATAAAAAGTATAGCAACATGATTTTAGATGATGGTGGCGATGCAACCTTGTTGTTACATCTCGGCACGCGCGCAGAAAAAGATTTATCTGTGGTTGCAAAACCAACCTCAGAAGAAGAAATCTGTTTGTTTGATGCGATTAAAGCCAAGCTCAAAACAGACCCCACTTGGTACTCAACACGTTTGGCAAAAATTATTGGCGTAACGGAAGAAACTACTACTGGCGTACATCGTTTGTATCAAATGCACAAAGAGGGTAAATTAGCCTTCCCAGCCATTAACGTGAACGACTCTGTAACCAAATCAAAATTTGATAATTTATACGGTTGCCGTGAAAGCTTGGTTGATGCGATTAAACGCGCGACAGACGTGATGATTGCAGGAAAAATCGCCATAGTGGCGGGGTATGGTGATGTGGGTAAAGGTTCAGCACAAGCTTTGCGTGCGCTTTCTGCGCAAGTTTGGGTAACAGAAATTGACCCGATTTGCGCACTGCAAGCGGCAATGGAGGGTTACCGTGTGGTGACGATGGATTATGCTTGTGAACATGGCGATATATTTGTCACTGCGACAGGTAATTACCACGTAATTACCCATGACCATATGGCTAAAATGAAAGACCAAGCCATCGTATGTAACATTGGCCACTTTGATAACGAGATTGATGTAGCCTCACTGGAAAAATATGAGTGGGATGAAATCAAACCGCAAGTTGACCATGTGATTTTCCCAGATGGCAAAAAAATCATCTTGTTGGCAAAAGGTCGTTTGGTGAATTTAGGTTGCGGTACAGGCCACCCAAGTTATGTAATGAGCTCATCTTTTGCAAATCAAACCATTGCGCAAATTGAGTTATTTACGCAAACTGCTAATTACCCAGTAGGCGTATATACTTTACCTAAACATTTGGATGAAAAAGTGGCGATTTTGCAATTGAATAAACTTAATGCACAATTGACCACATTAACTGATAAACAAGCCGCGTATATTGGGGTTTCAAAATCAGGTCCTTATAAGCCTGATACCTACCGTTATTAAAAAAGGGTGACACATGAAGCTTTTATTAGCATGGATATTAAACGCATTGGCTTTGCTTGGTGTGGCTTATTACGTGCCTGATATTCATGTGTCTAACTTTTTAATTGCACTCATTGCTGCCGTGGTAATCGGTTTAGCCAATATGTTGATTAAACCGATTTTTCTGATATTAACGCTACCTGTTACTATCCTTACCTTAGGCTTGTTCATTTTTGTGATTAACGGCATCTTGTTTTGGGGTGTGGGTCACTTTTTACAAGGCTTTGAGGTGCTCACGCTAAAAGCAGGCATTATAGGGGCGTTCGCGTACAGCATTTCGTCATGGCTATTGAGTGCTATTTTTATTGAAAAAGATTAAATGAAAAATCCACCTGTAAGTTTTGAATTTTTCCCGCCTAAAACAGCAGACGGGATGAGTAAGCTACATGATGCACGTACTCAACTAGCGCAGTTTAGCCCTGAGTTTTTTTCAGTGACTTTTGGCGCAGGCGGCTCAACGCGTGATCGCACCATGGATACCGTGCTGGAAATTCAAAATGAAGGGCATCAAGCGGCACCACATATTTCGTGTATTTCATCCAGTAAAGAAGAAATTCTTGAGTTGCTTTACGCTTACAAAGCGCAAGGGATTAAGCGTTTAGTGACGCTACGCGGTGATATTCCTTCAGGAGAAGTGAGTGCGGGAGATTTTCGTTATGCTTCTGAACTCGTTGAGTTTATTCGCGCTAACACGGGAGACCATTTTCATATTGAAGTGGCTGCTTACCCTGAGTTTCATCCAGAAGCCAGAACGCCATCCGCAGACTTGCAAAACCTAAAGCGCAAAATGGACGCGGGAGCAAACTCTGCCATTACGCAGTATTTTTATAATGCAGATGCTTATTTTCAATTTGTCATGCAGTGTGAATATTTAGGCATTACGATGCCCATTGTGCCAGGCATTATGCCAATTTATAACATTACCCAATTGGCGCGTTTTTCAAGCGTTTGTGGTGCTGAAATCCCACGTTGGTTGAAGTTGCGCCTTGAAGAATATGGTGATGATATGGTGTCATTAAGGGCTTTTGGTATTGATGTCGTCAGTGAGTTGTGCGAAACGCTGATTGCTTGGGGTGCGCCGAGTTTACATTTTTACACGCTTAACCAAGCAGGCACAATTAGCCAAATTATTCAAAATATCAGTCAGGAGTAAGTGATGACTGACTGATGCACGGTCAGCATTTATGCTACTGTCAGTATTTACTCTTGGCATGGTCATCAGGATTCATGAGTACTATTTAAATGTCCTAAACTATACTAATTTTTGATAAAGTCCACCTGCAAGACTTGCTACTTTACCTTCTAACTCCAGCATCATGAGCATGGCTGATGCTTCGCTTACAGTCATGCCGCTGGTGTGTACAATGGTTTCAAGTGAAGTGGGTTCAAAACCAATTAAATCAAGTGGATTAGGGTTATCACTAGCGTTGTTGTTTATCGCACTTTGGGTTATTTGTGCGCTTATCTTTTCTAAACCTAATTCGTCAATAATATCGCGTAAGTCATCGACTAACTTCGCTCCTTGTTTGATGAGCTGGTGGCAGCCTTTTGCCATAGGCGAATGTATGGAGCCTGGAATGGCAAACACTTCACGCCCTTGCTCAGCACTTAGGCGCGCAGTAATTTGTGAGCCGCTTTGCAGGTTGGCCTCAACGACTAAACAGCCTAAACTTAAACCGCTGATAATACGGTTTCGTTTTGGAAAGTTTTGTGGTTTAGAAGGCGTACCAATTGGGAACTCAGAAATAATCAGCCCATTTTTTTCTATGATTTGGTGTGCTAAATCGCGATGTTTAGCAGGGTAAACAATATCTAAACCTGTGCCCACCACGGCGATGGTTGCGCCATTTTCTTTAAGTGCGCCACGGTGCGCTGCACCATCAATGCCAAGTGCTAAGCCACTGACTACACATAAACCATGCTGACATAAGCCCTGGGCAAAAGCTTCTGCATTTTTCTCACCTTGTATGGAGGCGTTTCGGCTTCCTACAATCGCAATACTAGGTTGATTAAGTAATGCTAAATTGCCTTTGGCATATAAAAAAGGCGGTGGGTCGGTAATTTCTAATAAGGCTTGAGGGTACTGTGTATCAGCCAGTGTGACTAAGTGGTTATTGGTGAGTGATAACCAATGTAGTGTCGGAGCTAAAGTAGCTTGCTCAACCCCTTTGGTAATTTCGGTTGCGATTTGTTCAGAAACAATTTCGGTTAATTGACTAAAGCTTGCAGCATAAACGCGTTCTGGATCACCAAAGGCTTTAAGTAGCTGACAAAATGTTTGAGAGCCAATACCACGAATGTTGCCTAGGCTCACCCACAGTGATTTTTCTACAAGCGTTGGATTGTTGTAGTCACCTTCACTATGGTTAGCCATTGCTTAAGTACGTTAAGGCGTGGTCACTACGTCATGTTGATTGATGGGAAGTGATGCTTGCATCACCAAACCATACGAAACATGCTCAAATACTCTAAACACCATCACTAAACCCACGCGCTCATCAGGTAATTTAATCATGCCTGGCTGAAGAGTTGGTTCACTTGTCACTGCAGGTTCTTTTTTAAAGTTTAGAACCGCTTTGCCACTCTCATCTCTTGAAACATCAAAATTGAGTTCTTTCAATTTTGGTTTTTCTTCGGCTTTTGCTAAGCGTTCTTCTTCGGTTTCTTTGGGAGGTTCAGGGTCTTTAATAATGCGACCAAATCGATTAACAGCAAGTACATGACCCACTTCAATACCTTCTGCTGATCCACGGCTCATAGAAACAATTGAGTTGGGTCCAGCTTCTGCAAGCCCCCCATAAATACCGATAATACGTCCAGTAATTTGTGCGTCAGGCGCATGGGGCACAAAATTTGTGATGACGTCATCATTTCTTGGTACTAATCTATCTTTAACAAAAATTTCTTCTTTTGCTTTTGTCACTTCACCTGAAGCTGGCGCACCATATTTGGTGATTTTTGCATCCCCTAAGTAAGTTGCTTCAATTCCCAAAATAGCTTTAGTATCAGGGTCAACCAAATCACCTCCAGGGCGATAGATAAACCAAGCCAGTTTATCGCCCTCATCAATTTGATTGATATAGATGCGCGTGCCTGGGCTTAATACCACACGATTATCTTGCCCAGCAATAATTCTTGGTGAAGTGTTAAGTTGATCTTTTTCAATCACCAGTGGTTGGCTTAAAAATGGTGCAATGACATTGAGCGGAATAGTGGGGATTGCATCACGAGCTAAAGGCTCTTCAATGACCCCAGGTTGTAATGTGACGGTTTCGCGTAATAATTTTAACTGAGGCTTACCGCTACTCATATCTAAAAAAACCACGTCGCCAGGGTAAATTAAATGCGGGTTTTTAATCTGCGATTTATTCAACTTCCATACTTTTGGCCACTGCCATGGATCTTTTAAAAACTTACCTGAAATACCCCATAAAGTATCACCTTTTACCACTACATGACGGTCCGGGTGATTGGCTTTAAGCGCAACTTCATCGGCATAAGTTGGCAAGCTTAAGCAAGCAAACAAGACCAGCGTTATAATATGGCGAAACATAGTGTGATGACCTCGGTCAAAAAATGCATGAAAATATGCGGTGAATGCCAATATAATGCACATGCATACCGCGAAATTACGTTAAATTTAGCACGTAATTCATTCAACAATCAAGCTTTTATGGTAAAAGACAGTTATTTTTAATCATTTTTGGTGCTTACAATCGAATTAACGAGTTTCTATGGCTATTCTAAATATACTTAACTATCCAGACCCACGATTACATACTGTTGCAAAACCTGTCAAAGAGGTGAATGTCACAATCCGCCGCTTAATTGAAGATATGCGAGATACCATGTACAACGCACCTGGCATTGGGCTTGCGGCAACACAAGTGAATCAACATATTCAATTGCTGATTATTGACACCAGTGAAACTAAAGATCAACTACAGGTATTCATTAACCCTAAAATTATTGCTAAAGATGGTGAGCAGATCTATGAAGAGGGTTGTTTATCAGTACCAGGCATTTATGAAAATGTAACGCGAGCAGAAAAAATTGTGGTTGAGGCTTTAAATCAAGACGGTGAACCTTTTACTTTAGAGGCACATGGTTTATTAAGTGTCTGCATTCAGCATGAAATGGATCATTTGCAAGGCAAAGTATTCGTAGATTATTTATCGCAACTCAAACGTACTCGCATTAAAAACAAAATGCTCAAATTAAAACGAGCCATGTAGTTTTTTTGTTCACGAACGACACTAAAAAATTAAAAAACTTGGTTTAGTTCGTGGTTTTTCTATCGCTTGTGGATAATGATTTTGAGTTTTAAAGGCATTAAATTGAATATTATTTTTGCGGGAACCCCTGAATTTGCCGTGCCAGCACTTGCTGCGCTGATTAACGCTGGGCATCAAATTGTGATGGTGCTTACGCAGCCAGACCGTCCAGCAGGGCGTGGCATGAAGCTACAAGCCAGCCCTGTGAAGCAGCTTGCTTTACAACATCAATTACATGTTTTTCAGCCAGAAAAACTCAAACCTGAAGAGGTGCAGGTGCAAATAGCGGCAGCCAATGCAGATGTGATGGTTGTGGCGGCTTATGGCTTAATTATTCCAACCAGCGTATTAAACATGCCTAAGTTTGGCTGTTATAACATTCATGCCTCTTTGCTGCCACGCTGGCGTGGTGCTGCACCGATTCACCGCGCCCTGCTGGCAGGCGATGCGCAAACGGGAGTGACCATCATGGAGGTGGTGCCAGCATTAGATGCGGGTGCAATGGTGAGTAAAGGTGTTGTGCCGATTACCGAGCAAGATACTACGCAAAGCTTGCACGATGCACTTGCTAACATGGGGGCAGATTTAATGGTGCAAGCCATGCAGATTTTGGCTAAAGAGGGTGTTTTGCCAAGCACACCGCAAGATGAAAGTTTAGTGACTTATGCGCATAAGCTTGAAAAAAGCGAATCCGCCATTGATTGGCAAAAAAGCGCAACCCAGATTTCGCGGCAAGTGCGTGCATTTAATCCTTTTCCTGTTGCCACAGCACAATTTCGTGGAGAAACCTGCCGCATTTGGTTTGCCACAGAAGCACAAAACACGCAGAGAACGCGTGAAAATCATGTGCAAGGAGAAATTATCGCGTTGGCAGGTAGCCTCTATGTAGCTTGTGGCGCAGGCGCGTTGAAGATTGATGAGTTGCAATCACCTGGCGGTAAACGTCAAACCGCACAACAGTTTGTGCAAAGTAAGCAAGTGCATTTAGGTGAGATTTTTGGCTGATATGATGACCTGCCCACTTTGCCAAACATCATCTTATTGCACGTTATGGCAAGATAACTTTTGCCGCGTAGTGCTATTGGGTGATGCTGATTACCCAGCTTATTGCCGCGTGGAATTACTCGCTCACGTAAAGGAAATGTCTGACTTACCGCCCCATGAGCGGGCACACATGATGAAAGTGGTATTTGCGGTTGAAACTGCAATTCGTGGAGTGATTCAGCCCGATAAAATCAACCTTGCGAGCTTAGGCAATAAAACGCCGCATTTGCACTGGCATGTAATTCCGCGTTTTACGCATGACAAACATTTTCCGAATTCGCACTGGGGTGAAGCCGTGCGTACAGGGTCACCGCAGGTGCTTGATGAAGCAGTGATACAGTTGCTTACGCAAAAAATCAACGAACTCATCCATTGCGCGCTAGGGGCTTGAAAAAACTAAACTACTAAGCGCTCCACCACTTTGCCATTGATTAAATGGCTTTGAATAATCTCATCGATATCATCATAATCTACAAAGGTGTACCAAACCGCTTGTGGATACACCACCATGAGCGGACCTTGCCCGCACCTATCTAAGCAACCCGCGCGGTTAATGCGTATTTTGCCTTCTCCATTTAAACCTAAAGTTTTAATCTGTGCTTTCATGTAATCAAAAGCGGCTTCTGCGCCATGGTTCATGCAACAGGCTTCATTGTTTTCACGTTGATTTAAACAAAAAAACACGTGGTGTTGAAAGTAGGTCATCATTGGTTTTGTTTATTCTGTGGCAAGGCTGTCTTCTTTGGTAAATGTCCAAGTGCGCGTGATACTTAGAATATCTACTTCCTTGCGCACATCATCAGGAAAGCGTGCATAAGGTGCGCCTAATTCCACAATATGTCTTGCCGCCTCATCTAACACTTTATGACCTGAGCTACGGTTGATTTCAATTGCTTCTACGCTACCATCGGCTTTAATTGAAACAGTCAATTGTAGTTGACCATAAAGCCTCAAGCTTTTAGCGGCTTCGGGGTAATTTAAATTACCGATTTTTTCTACCTTTTGTCGCCATGATTCTACATACATGGCATAACGGTATTCTTTCGTTCTTGCCCCAATAAACTTACGTTTAGGTCGTTTTTGATACTCATCTTGCTGTTTGGCAATGAGTGCTTCCAGTTTATCCATCTCTAATGCAGCCGTGGTCAGGTCTTGCAGGTTAAGCTCTTTATCGGGAGCTTGCTTGTCTTCTTCAGGGGCTTTGGCTGCGGCTTCTTGTAAAGGTTGCGAATCTACGGTTTTGGTCGATTTGATTTGTGTCATCAACTCCTGTGCTTTTTTTTCAAGTGCATCTACTTTTTTTTGTGCTTTAATTTCTTGGGATGAAAGTGATGCGGCCTTAGCACTGAGTTGATTACTGGCTTCTGGCTTGAGGGTAAATTCTGCTTTTTGTTGCTTGATGGCAGGTAATGCTGTTTTCATTTTGCGATTTAAATCGGTATTGCCACCCCGGTCTAAATTGGCTTGTGCGTAGGTATCTGCTTTATCTGGCTGAGTCAGTGTTTTTGCATTCACTAATACCACATCTAATACGGGTAAATGGTCGCTGAGTTTATTAAGTTCAGGTTCAAAATGAATCGCCAATATTGTTGCATGAATGCAAACAGATACCCATAGCGCAAGACTCATCATGCTCATGTTTTGACGCTTTAAGGTCATGGGCAGCATGGTCGTTACTTGCTTAGTTTGATGCTTTTGATTAACCAATGGCAGACATTTCAGATAATGCGTTAATGATTTTCTGGTGCACACCACCAAATCCGCCATTACTCATCACCAAAATATGGTCACTTGGTTTGGCAGCAGATTGGATGGCTTGTACCAACAAAGCTAAATCATCAAATGTTTTAGCTTTATTTGCAATAGGCTGGAGTGCTTCTTCAGCACTCCAGCCTAAATTTGCACCATAGCAAAACACTAAATCAGCTTCTTGTAAGCTGTCGGGTAGTGCATCTTTCATCACGCCTAGCTTCATGGTGTTAGAGCGAGGCTCCAGTACGGCTAGAATACGCGCGTTGCCAACTTTAGCGCGCAAACCCGCTAAAGTCGTTTCAATTGCCGTGGGGTGGTGCGCAAAGTCATCGTAAACCGTGATGTCATTCACCACGCCTTTGGTTTCCATACGGCGTTTTACGTTTTTAAATTCACTTAAAGCGGCAATGCTAGTTTCTACTGCCACGCCTGCATGGCGTGCCGCAGCAATGCAGGCCAGTGCATTCATGCGGTTATGTTCGCCCAATAAATTCCAAGCCACGCGCCCTTGCGGCTTTCCCGCAAACAGCACATCAAAGCTGCCGCCACCCTGTGCATTAGCGGCTTGCCAGTTGGCATCTGTGCCAAATTTTTCCACAGTGCTCCAGCAACCTTTATCAAGCACACGTTGTAAGCTTGCCTCTTTGCCATTGGCAACAATCAAACCCAACTGCGGCACAGTGCGCACTAAGTGATGGAATTGTTTTTCAATGGCAGTGAGGTCATCAAAAATATCTGCGTGGTCAAATTCCAGGTTGTTAAGTACGGCTGTGCGTGGACGGTAGTGCACAAATTTTGAGCGTTTATCAAAAAAAGCGGTGTCGTATTCGTCGGCTTCAATCACAAAAAACGGTGAAATACTTTTAGCATCCTGAACTGGTGTTTGTGGCAACCTCGCCGATACACCAAAATTCTCTGGCACACCGCCAATCAAAAACCCAGGTGCCAAACCTGCATACTCTAAAATCCACGCCAGCATCGAACTGGTGGTGGTTTTGCCATGCGTACCCGCCACAGCCAATACCCACTTGCCTTGCAGCACATTCTCCGCCAGCCATTGTGGGCCAGAAATATACGGCAAACCGCGATTCAAAATTTCTTCCATCAACGGATTACCGCGCGTGACCACGTTGCCAATCACGTAAATATCGGGGTTGAGCTTAGTTTGTTCTGGCGAAAAACCTTCAATCAGCTCAATACCTTGCGCCTCAAGCTGTGTGCTCATGGGCGGGTAAACATTAGCATCGCAACCCGTCACCCGATGCCCTGCCTGCTTCGCCAGCACCGCAATGCCACCCATGAATGTCCCGCAAATACCTAGAATGTGAATGTGCATTAGTTAGTAACCAAAATTTTATAAAGTGCGGTATTGATAAAATAAATATCGCGTCCTTTTCTTGTTAATTGAAGAATATTTTTTTCATCTGCAGAAAGTTGTTTAAGATATTTTGTTGCAGTAATTCTTGAAACATTAATGTCTGTTTCTAGAAAAGATATTTTTGTGTATGGGTATTTAAAAAGATGGTTAATTAAATCCTGACTATAAAAATTATAGTGAGAACGTATATGATGTTTGTATTGCATCATCGCATCACGAATGGCTAAAATCTTCCCAATAGTAATATTTGCCGTATTCTCAACGGCATCAAGCATATAAAGTATCCAAGGCTCCCATTTTCCATCATCTCGCACGGATTGCAATAACCGATAGTACTCTTGCTTATTCTTGTTGATATAAGCACTCAAGTACAAAACGGGTATATTCAGTAAATTTTGCTGAACCAAGTAAAGCACATTAATAATTCTGCCAGTGCGTCCATTACCATCATAAAAAGGATGAATTGTTTCAAACTGGTGATGAATTATCGCCATTTTAATTAACGGGTCTAAGGTGATATAAGATGCATCGTTGATGAGTTTTTCTAAATCTTGCATCAACAATTCAATCTCTTGCGCTTGTTGTGGAGGGGTATAAACGATATTACCTGTATCCGTTCTGAGTGTTGTTCCAGATTGCGTGCGAAAGCCAGCATCATTACCTTCTAAAACAGCCTGTATTTCCTTTATGTGGTTAGATGTCATTAACCCAGTGTCGCAGAGCAAATGATGGCCTCGATGAAGTGCCTCAACGTACCTCTTGACTTCTTTCGCTGCTGGATTTTGTTTGTCAGGAAATATGCCTTGTTGGAAAAGCTCATCATGCGTTGTCACAATACTTTCTATCTCAGAACTTTCTTTAGCCTCTTGAATAGACAATGTATCAATTAAAACACCTTGATTCGGAATGCTTGCCACGATGCCTTTTAATTCGGCAAGTGCTCTATTTGCACTAGCCAACTTCTTCATTATTGGTAGTGTTTCAAAAACCTCTAGCACTAACTCTGTTATTGGACGCACTAAAAATGTTGGTTGTTTATTTTGTTCACTCATCTGGGTATTGTATATACATTTTATTTTGTTTGTATAAAAAAATAAGTTTTCTATACAAACAAAAGATGAAATGTATAGATAATTTACAATCTACCCCAAATTCGGCGCAAGCCAACGCTCTAAATAAGCCTTATCCAAGTTTCTACGCTTTGCCATATCTTCCAACTGGTCGTTGCCGATTTTATCTACGCTAAAGTATTTCGCTTGTGGGTGGGCGAGGTAGAAACCTGAAACCGCCGCCGCTGGCATCATGGCGAAGCTGTCGGTGAGTTGCATGTCAATTTCATCGCATTGCAATAGCTTAAACATATCCGTTTTTACCGTGTGGTCTGGGCAGGCGGGGTAGCCTGGCGCAGGTCTAATCCCTTGATATTGTTCTTTAATCAGCGCGTCAGTATCTAATTTTTCATTCGCCGCATAACCCCATAAATCAGTACGAATGCGTTCATGCATATATTCGGCAAAGGCTTCTGCTAGTCTATCGGCGAGGGATTTGAACATAATTGCATTGTAATCATCGTGATTTTTTTCAAACTCAGCTAAGCGTTTTTCCATGCCTAAGCCTGCAGTCACGGCGAATAGCCCTATGTAGTCATCTGTTGTTTTTGGCGCAATAAAATCTGCCAAGCATTGGTTTGGTCTGGCTACGCCATCAATCACGGGTTTGACCGTTTGTTGGCGCATACCGTAATAAGTAAACGCAACTTCTTGCCTAGTTTCATCGGTGTAGATTTCAATGTCGTCATCGTTTACGCTATTGGCGGGCATGAGCGCAATGACGCCGCTGGCAGAAAGCCAACGCCCTTCAATGATTTTTTTCAACATGGCTTGCGCGTCATTGAAAACTTTAGTCGCTGCCTCGCCCACCACGCTATCGCCCAAAATGCCTGGGTAGCTACCTGCTAAATCCCAAGTTTGGAAGAATGGCGACCAATCAATATATTGCGCGATGAGATTCAAATCAATGTTTTTGAACACGCGGCGACCAATAAACTTTGGTTTTACAGGCGCATTTTTGCCAGTGAAAGTAAGTTGCGCTTTGTTAGCGCGGGCTTCGGCTAGGCTTAACATTGGCACGCCTTTTTTACTGGCATGTTGCGCGCGGGCTTTGGCGTAATCTGCTCGAATTTCAGCAATATAAGCGTCTTTGGTTTCAGGCGTGAGCAAGTTTTGCATCACTATCACCGAACGCGAAGCATCTGGCACATACACAGTCGGACCATCATAAAATGGGGCAATTTTTACCGCTGTATGGGCGCGTGAGGTGGTCGCACCACCAATCAACAACGGCGTTTTTAAGCCGCTAAAATGCGGGTCGCGCTGCATTTCTTTGGCTACATAAGCCATTTCCTCTAGTGATGGTGTAATCAAGCCAGAAAGACCAATAATGTCGGCATTTTCAGCCTTCGCCATCGCCAAAATTTCAGCGGCTGGCACCATCACGCCCATATTGACGACTTCAAAGTTATTGCATTGCAACACCACGGCAACAATGTTTTTGCCGATGTCATGCACATCGCCCTTCACTGTGGCAATCACCACCTTGCCTTTGGGTTTGGCAACAATACCTGTACGCTTTTCTTCGGCGGTTTTTTCTTCTTCAATAAATGGAATCAAATGCGCCACGGCTTGCTTCATCACGCGGGCGGATTTCACCACTTGTGGCAAGAACATTTTGCCTTGCCCGAATAAATCGCCGACTACGTTCATGCCGTCCATCAGCGGACCTTCAATCACGTGAATCGGTCTGCCTCCCGCCACCATCGCCTGTTGACGTGCCTCTTCGGTGTCTTCCACAATAAATTCGGTAATGCCATGCACCATGGCGTGCGCTAGGCGTTTTGCCACAGGCACTGGGTTTTCTGGCGTGCCGCGCCATTCTAGCGTGGCTTCTTCTTTTTTACCGCCTGCTTTTAGTGTGCTGGCAATTTCAATCAAGCGTTCAGTAGGTGCGAGTAAGTTGTTAGGGTCAATAATGCGGTTCAGCACTACGTCTTCTACACAAACCCTTAATGTGGGGTCTAAATCATCGTAAACCCCCATCATGCCTGCGTTGACAATGCCCATGGTCATGCCCGCCTTAATGGCATGATATAAAAACACAGTGTGAATCGCCTCACGTGCGGAGTCGTTACCACGGAAGCTAAAGCTCACGTTAGAAACACCGCCTGAAATTTTGGCGTAAGGCAGATTTTCTTTAATCCATCGCGTAGCGTTGATAAAATCCACCGCGTAGTTATTATGCTCCTCAATGCCAGTGGCGATGGCAAAGATATTAGGATCAAAAATAATATCTTCGGGCGGAAAATCTACGGTTTCTACCAGCAAATCATAAGCGCGTTTGCAAATTTCAATCTTACGCTCGTAAGTATCCGCCTGACCTTTTTCATCAAACGCCATCACAATCACTGCTGCGCCATAACGGCGGCATAGCTTGGCCTGGCGTAAAAATTCCGCTTCGCCTTCTTTCATAGAAATAGAATTAACGATCGCTTTGCCCTGTACGCACTTCAAGCCAGCTTCAATCACATCCCATTTTGATGAGTCAATCATCACTGGCACCCGCGCAATATCTGGCTCAGAGGCTACCAAATTCAAAAAGTGCGTCATAGCTTTGATGGCATCCAACATGCCTTCATCCATGTTAATGTCAATAATCTGTGCGCCGTTTTCCACCTGCTGACGTGCCACGCTCAAGGCTTCTTCATATTGTTCGTTGATAATCATGCGGGCAAAGGCTTTAGAGCCCGTTACATTGGTGCGCTCACCCACGTTTACAAATAGAGAATCATCGTTGATGATAAACGGCTCTAGCCCTGAAAGCCGCGTAAATGCTGGCACTTGGGGCAATTGGCGTGGTGGAATATCTTTAATCGCGTTATAAATCGCGTTGATGTGCGCAGGGGTTGTGCCGCAGCAACCGCCCGCAATGTTCACAAAGCCACTTTGTGCAAATTCTTTCACCAAGCTTGCCGTAATATCTGGCGTTTCATCAAAGCCTGTATCGCTCATGGGGTTAGGCAAGCCAGCATTGGGGTAAACGCAGATAAACGTATCAGCGATTTTTGAGATTTCCTCGGCATAAGGGCGCATCAACGTTGCCCCCAATGCGCAGTTTAAGCCAATGGTGAGCGGCTTGGCGTGGCGCACAGAATGCCAAAATGCCGTCACCGTTTGCCCAGATAAAATGCGCCCAGAAGCGTCTGTTACCGTGCCAGAAATCATAATCGGCATGGTGTAACCGACTTCTTCAAAGAACGTATCAATCGCAAACAACGCCGCCTTGCAATTGAGCGTATCAAAGATGGTTTCCACCATCAAAACATCCGCGCCGCCATTCACCAAACCACGCGCTTGCTCAAGGTACGAAGCCACTAGCTGGTCAAAACTCACGTTACGTGCGGCGGGGTCGTTTACGTCTGGCGAAATCGAAGCCGTTTTAGGCGTAGGCCCAAGCGTGCCCGCCACAAAGCGCGGTTTATCTGGGGTGCTGTATTTTTGGCAAGCGGCTTTAGCGAGTTTGGCGGCTTCCACGTTCATTTCATAAACGAGATGTGCCATGTGGTAATCATCCTGTGCCACGCTGGTTGCACCAAAAGTATTGGTTTCAATAATATCCGCACCCGCCGCGAGATATTTTTCGTGAATCTCTTGAATAATGTGCGGCTGAGTTAAGGTCAATAACTCATTGTTGCCTTTTACAAATAGCTCGCGCTCACCTGCTGGTGCTTTGAAATCCGCAAAACGCACACCGCGATAATCCGCTTCTGTCAGCTTATATTGCTGAATCATCGTGCCCATTGCGCCATCTAAAATTAAGATGCGTTGGCTAAGCGTTGCGCGTAGTTGTTTTTCTAAGGGTGAGATAGGCAGTGAAGACATAAAAAAAGCTTGTTTAATATAATGTGCAATTGTATCACTTGAGCGATAAAATGCTGAGCAAGGCCTAGTTAGTCAAACTTAAACCTTCACCAACTCTTCAGCATGGCTCATCCAGCGTGCTAAATGTTGCTCAACTTCTGCTGGGTGTTGCTTGAGTAAATCATCAGCCAGAGCTTTGGCCGTTTCAAGTAAATCAACATCGCGTGATAAATCGGCAATTTTGAGCATAGGCACACCGCTCTGGCGTACACCAAGTAGCTCGCCTGGCCCACGAATGTGCAAATCGGCTTGCGCAATGGCAAAGCCGTCGTTACTTTCATAGATGACTTTTAATCTAGCGCGCGCTGTTTCAGAAAGTTTATTTTGGTAAAGCAAAATACACGTGCTTTTTACTGCGCCCCGCCCAACGCGGCCGCGCAATTGATGCAATTGTGATAATCCCATACGCTCAGCATGTTCAATGACCATTAAGCTGGCATTCGGCACATCAACACCTACTTCAATCACCGTGGTGGCGACCAGTAATTGCAGCTCCCCCGCGCTAAATGCGGCCATCACTGCTTGTTTTTCTACAGGTTTCATGCGCCCATGCACCAAACCAATGTGTAACTCGGGGAACTCACTTTGTAGCAATGCATAGGTATCATTGGCAGTTACTAGCTGCAAGGCTTCAGACTCTTCAATCAGCGGGCATACCCAATACGCTTGATTGCCCTGCAAACAGGCCTCTCGTACGCGCTGTAAAATTTCATCGCGCCTGCTATCAGCAACCAACTTGGTGACGATAGGTGTGCGCCCAGGAGGCAATGCATCAATCACCGAAATATCCAAATCTGCGTAATAACTCATGGAAAGCGTGCGTGGAATGGGCGTGGCACTCATCATGAGTTGATGCGGATCAGGTTGCCCTTTTTGCCGCAAGGCTAAGCGCTGATGTACACCGAAGCGATGTTGCTCATCAATAATGGCTAACCCTAAATTTTTAAACTGCACTGCTTCTTGAAACAAAGCATGTGTGCCCACTACCAATTGTGCAGAACCATCAAGAATGATAGCAAGTGCTAACTCACGTTCTTTTTTGCTTTGGCTACCCGTGAGCCAAGCAATGCGAATATTGAGCGGAGTGAGCCAAGTGAGCATTTTGCGATAATGCTGCTCAGCCAAGATTTCTGTGGGTGCCATGAGTGCCACTTGCCAGCCGTTTTCAATACTTTGCAACGCCGCCATGCACGCCACAATGGTTTTGCCACTACCCACATCGCCTTGTAATAAGCGCTGCATGGGATGCGGCTGCGTTAAATCGCGCTCAATTTCTAACGCTACCTTTTGCTGTGCGGCGGTGAGTGCAAACGGCAAACTTTTGAGCAACGCCGTGACGAAATGTTGAGAAGGCGCAAACTGCGGCGCACTCACGCTACGCCGCCTTGCGTAATGTTTGCGCATTGAGAGCTGCTGTGCCAGTAACTCATCAAATGCCAGCCTGCGCCAATGCGGCGTAGTTTTTTGTTCTAAAGCTTGCAAATTGACCTCAGGTGGCGGGTTGTGTAAGCTTTGCAAGCTTTGCGCAAAACTTGGCAAATGCAAGGGCGCATACACACTGGCTGGTAAAGTTTCTGCCAAATCGCCTTGCGCTAGTGCAATACGAATCGCTTTGCGCAGGCTGGGTTGTGAAAGCCCCGCTACGGCAGGGTAAACAGGCGTGAGCGTTTCAGTCACTTGCGTTTTTTCGCCAACCACCTTACACGTTGGATGCACCATTTCATAGCCGAAAAAACCGTGGCGCACTTCTCCATAAACACGCAGCTTAGTGCCTACTTTCAGCACCGCAATTTGGCTAGGGTAGAAATGCAAAAAGCGCAGCATGAGCTGCCCACTAGCATCTTCTAGCTTTGCGATAAGTGCTTTACGCGGCTTATAGCTGACTTCTGCATGGGTAATTTCACCCTCAACTTGGGCAGATTCGCCTAAACGCAAATCGCGGATGGTCGTGATGTGCGTTTCATCAATATAGCGTAGTGGTAGATGTAAAAGTAAAGCTTGCAGATTAGCAATACCAAGCTTGGTTAAGTTGGTGATTAGCGGCTTAGTAAAGGTTTTGATGTTTGAAAGTGGAATCACATTGATGACATTAAGGAGCAATCATTGCGGTAAATTAACGCGCATTTTGCGATATATTTTCTATAAGCGAGGCCATTTTTGACGCTTCCAAATCGTCTAATCGCTTTAAGCCTTTGACTACGCCTGTCTGATTTGCTGTGGGTTGATTTTGACTCACTTTCCATTTGCCTACCAGTTTAGTGACTGAAATTTCAATGCCAATAATCGCGTTAATCATTTGATTGGTAAACTCAGCAGGTGCGTCTGAAACTGCCCATGGCTTATCAAATGAGGCTTCATATTGCGTTGTTAGTGACTCAAGCTGATTTTTAATCCAAACGGCGTCATCTATAATGCGCAAGGTACCATAAGCATGAACAACCACATAGTTCCAAGTGGGCACTACTTTGCCATGTTCGTGTTTTGTTGGGTACCATGATGGGGTGATGTAGTGATTGGTGCCATGAAATATCACCAATGCTTCAACATTGCTTAGTAAATCAGTCCATATTGGGTTTGCACGTGCAACATGCCCACGTAGCGTTCCGTATTGCCCCAACTCTTGAATCAGCAGCAAAGGCACATGATTCGCGTTAATACCATCAGAAGACATGGTAATCAGCGTTGCAAGTGGGTGCGTACGCATCAGGTCATGTAGAACCTCGATTCTTGATTCCTCAAAATGCGCTGGAATATACATGGGCATTGTTACGCAATATGACTTTAAATCACCATCACACCATCCGCTTCAACCAAAGCACCACGTGGTAATGAAGCTACCCCCACTGCTGCGCGGGCTGGATAAGGCTGGCTAAAGTATTCCGCCATAATGGTGTTCACTAAGGTAAAGTGGCTCAAATCGGTTAAGAAAATATTGAGTTTAACGACATCAGCCAAGCTACCACCTGCGGCTTCAGCCACAGCTTTTAAGTTGCTAAACACACGATGTACTTGCGCTTCAATACCTTCTACCATTTCCATGGTAGCTGGGTCTAGGCCAATTTGGCCTGATAAATATACGGTGTTGCCGACTTTTACCGCTTGTGAATACGTGCCAATGGCTGCGGGTGCACCTTGCGTTTGGATGATTTGTTTGGATTGTGTCGTCATGTTGTCGTTACCTAGTGAATAAAAATATATGCCTTTACTTTTCTGTGCCTCTTCTGTGCAAATTGCCTTTGGTGCGGTTAATCCGCACTACATCTGGTATTTTACGCAAACCGCGCATAAGGTCTGCCAAATGTACGCGGTTTTTCACTTGTACGGTAAAGTATAAATTAGCGTATGCGCTGCCATCAGATTCTTCCACACTCACGTTATCAATATTTGAATCTGCATCGGCAATACCTGCGGCAATTTTAGCTAGCATACCAGGCTGGTTAGCTACTGTTAAATTGAGGTTGGTTTTAAATAGGTGCGTGCTTTCTGGCTCCCACTCTACATCTAGCCATTTGTCTGGATCGAGCTTAAATTTACGCACACTTGGGCAATCATGGGTATGAATCACTAAACCTTTATCTTTGTTGATGAAACCTAAAATGGGGTCACCTGGAATGGGCCTGCAACATGGCGCAAACTGTACAGCCATGCCCTCAGTACCTCTAATGGTAATGGTGTCGAGCGAGGCAGTAGGAAGCTTAGTATGCTTTTCTAGGTGGTTATCCGTCATGGCCACTAGTTGGTGTGCAACCATTACATTTTGCCGCTTACCTAAGCCAATATCAGATAAAATTTCCGCCTTTGTTTTAATACCATAATCGCGTATCAGTTTTTGCCAGTGCGCCTCGGTAATCTGCTTAGGCTCAATATGCAAAGCCCGCAAGGCTTGATTCAGCATACGCTCGCCCAAATGGGCTGATTCTGTCGATTGTTGCGATTTTAAAAAGTGGCGAATATGTGCTCTGGCACGACCTGTGATGACATAATTTAGCCACGCAGGGTTAGGTTTTGCCATTGAGCCTGTAATAATTTCTACATGATCACCATTGCGTAACTCTGTGCGTAATGGAGCTAACTCTTGGTTAATGCGCACCGCTACACAGCAATTGCCAATGTCTGAATGCACGGCATAAGCAAAATCTACCGCAGTGGCACGGCGTGGCAAGGCCATAATTTTACCTTTAGGCGTAAATACATACACCTCATCAGGGAATAAATCAATTTTGAGATGCTCAAGAAAATCCAGTGAATCGGCACTTTCACTTTGAATGTCTAATAAACGTTGTAACCACTGATGTGTTTGCTGTTGTAATGCGGTAAGCTGTGCATCGCTGGCTTTATATAACCAGTGTGCCGCCACACCTGCATCTGCAATATTGTGCATATCGGCACTACGAATTTGCACCTCAATGGGGGTGCCAAAAGGACCAAATAACGTGGTATGTAGTGATTGGTAACCATTGGCTTTAGGGATCGCAATGTAATCTTTAAACTTACTTGGAATCGGCTTGTAAAGCCCGTGTAGCGCACCAAGTGCTAGGTAGCAGTTGGCCATATCTTTCACTACCACCCTAAAACCATAAATGTCATACACTTGCGAAAAAGGTGTCGCTTTGCTCGTCATCTTTTTATAAATGCTGTAAAGATTTTTTTCGCGTCCTGAAATATCCGCCTCAATATTAAAAGCTTTAAGTTGCTGTTTGATGGATTCTAGTATTTTGCTGATGACTTCTTTACGGTTGCCACGCGCGACCATGATGGCTTTAGAAATGGCGTTATAGCGCATGGGGTAGAGGTATTTAAAGCTTAAATCCTCTAAACTTTGGTAGATTTCATTGAGCCCCAAGCGGTTAGCAATGGGTGCATAGATATCTAAGGTTTCTTTGGCAATAAGCTTTTGTTTTTCTGGGCGCATGGCTTCTAGCGTTTGCATATTATGCAAGCGATCAGCTAGTTTAACCAAAATCACGCGTACATCTTGGCTCATCGCCAAGAGCATTTTGCGAAAATTCTCTGCCTGTGCTTGGCTAGCACTTTGAAATTCAATTTTATCGAGCTTGGTTACGCCATCAACTAAATCCGCTACTTGTGACCCAAATTTTTCTTTAATATCTAGCGTGGTGATGTCAGTATCTTCTACCACATCGTGCAACAAAGCCGCTAAAATGGTGGGGACATCCAAATGCAAATCAGCCAAAATGCACGCGACTGAAACAGGGTGTGTAATGTAGGGTTCGCCTGTTTTGCGCACAATGCCATCATGCGCGGCAAAAGCGTAGCGATAAGCCCCCCATACTTGAGCAATATCTTGAGGTTTAAGGTATTGTTTAAGGCGAACGGTTAGTGCAGACTCCTCCCTGTCAGCAGGCAACAAGGGGTCGGGGCTAGATTTTGATAACCCCGCTTTAAGATTAGATGCGGCTTTAGGCATGGGATTTGCACAACTTTAATACTGAATAATTAAATATGCCCGCGTAATAAAATTTCTGTGCCAATTTTACCTGCCGCTATTTCACGTAATGCAATCACGGTAGATTTATCACGTGTGTTTTGCACATTGACTTGTGGCTCTGCACCATTGTGCAGCTGGCGCGCACGACGTGCTGCCACTAAAGTTAATTCAAAGCGGTTAGGGATTTTTTCTAAACAATCATCAACGGTAATGCGTGCCATTTTATACTCCAAATTTAAGGGTTAAGTGAGTGCTTGAATAAGCGTCTGATAGCGGCTGAGCTGAGTGCTTGCTTTTAGACCTTGCGCGCGAATAATCGCCAATAAGTCTTCAAGTGCCACATCAAAATAATCGTTAATTGTAACATAATCAAACTCTACTACATGACGCATTTCATCACGCGCTGCTGCTAGACGCTTGGCAATCACGGCAGGGCTATCTTGACCACGGTCGTTTAGCCTTTGGGCTAAAGCTTCTATAGAAGGCGGTAGAATAAAAATGCTAATGGCATCAGGATATTGCTGGCGTACTTGCTGTGCGCCTTGCCAATCTATTTCCAGTAGCACATCTACACCTGCTTGCAGAGATTGCAGCACTTGCGCTTGCGATGTGCCATAGCGTGCATCATGCACGTGCGCAGACTCTAAAAACTCGCCACGTCCTAACATTGCAACAAATTGCGCATCGCTTAAAAAATGATAATGCACACCATTTTCTTCGTTTGGTCGTGCTGGGCGCGTGGTATGAGAAACTGAGAGCTTTAACTCAGGTTTTTTTGCTAATAATGCTTTAACCAAGCTGGTTTTGCCCGTACCTGAAGCCGCAGAAATAATAAATAAATGTCCGTATGCCATGCATTAACACCAGTCTGGGCTTGGCAGTGCTGAGAATACTTTTTTCAAACCATCGCCCCAGCCTTTTCTAATTTCCGCAAAATAGGGGTCGTTTTCAGTAATACGCTCTTTGCAATCTGCATGTAAGCTATCGGTGCGATACAGTAGCATATCAATCGGTGCAGCCACCGAAACATTGCTACGAATCGTTGAATCAAACGAAATAAGTAAACACTTTACCGCATCCATCATGTCTGTGTGATATTTGACTACGCGGTCAATAATTGGTTTGCCATACTTGGTTTCACCAATTTGAAAGTACGGGGTTTCTGCGCAGGTTTCGATAAAATTACCTGCCGCATACACATTAAATAAGCGCGGTGCTTCCCCTTTAATTTGTCCGCCTAGCAAAATGCTCGCATTAAAATCAATACTGTGGTTTTTAAGGGCTTTTGCATCACGCTCAAATGCTGCGCGTAGTTCTGCCCCCACTAAGCCTGCTGCTTCAAATAAGCTATCCACATTATGTAAATGCTTACTTTCGCTGTCTGCCTTAGTAATTGCGGCTCTCAAGTGGCTGACCACAGACTGTGTAATGGCTAAATTGCCAGCGGTCATTAGCACAATCACGCGATCATCTTTAATTTCAAAAATATGCATTTTGGGTGAAATCGCAACTTGATCTACCCCAGCGTTGGTGCGGGTGTCTGAGGCGAATACCAAACCTTGTTCTAGCAATAAACCTACGCAATACGTCATAGCAAGCTCTATAAATATGAGTGAAGCAATCAAAGGTAAATCATATCATTAGCGGGTGATTATCTGACATAAAAATGCGGGGTAGTTGTTCAAATTTCTATCTTTAGCGGCCAGAGAATAAAGTTCGTTGTGCCGCCTCACTTATTGCCTTGACGGCAGGGTGGCTAAGTCGGCGCTCTACGGTAATAGCATAATAATAATCTACCACTTCATCAGCCTGCCCCAATGAGACTACGCCGAATTGCCTTTCAATTTCAGTGGCAATGACCGAAGGTCCAGTAAAAATACCCGCACCTGCTTGCCCAAATGCTTTTTTTAATGCGCTATCATCAAATTCGCCAACAATTCGGGGCGTTAATTTATGTGAAGCCAGCCAGCGCATGAGTCGTCCGCGTATCGCAGTTTCTGCACTGGGGAGCAATAATGGCGCGTTGTTAAGATTAGCAGGGAAATTTTTTCCATAACGTTCAGCAAGGGCTACGGTGGCAAAAAAACTCACACCACATTCGCCTAGTTTAGTGCTATAGCCTTTTACATCCATTTCAGGCGGCATGGGTTTGTCTGACAACACCAAATCTAGGCGATGTGTGGCCAGTTCACCAAGCAAACGCGTTAATTTATCTTCACGGCAAATAATCTTAATCGGCTCAGCTAACGACATCGCAGGGGCTAACAAATTATAAACAATTGATTTTGCCATGACATCTGCAATCCCAACGCGAAATTGCATGGTGCGCTGGATGACTCCGCCACTTAACACTTGCTCTAGCTCCGCACCAATTTCAAAAATCTCATCCGCGTATGAGAGCGCAAGTCGCCCAGCTTCTGTGAGCTCTAGTCCACGTCCAACGCGTCTAAATAAAGTTGCCTCTAATGCAGATTCTAACAAGCCTATTTGTCCGCTTAAGGTTTGTGGTGTGAGATCAAGTTGCTTACTGGCGCGCGCAATACTCCCTGCGCGTGCAACCTGCCAAAAATAATGCAGTTGTTTGTAGTTAATCATCATAACCATCAGTTTTTTACGAATATTTAATCAGTATATTCTATATTTTTACGATATGTTAAATCATTTATGATGCGCACATACATAATACAAGAGGAAGTAAATAATGCATCCTACAGTGAAAAATAAAGTGCTACTTGAAACATTGCGCGTTTACTCAGCAAGACAGTTGCAATTTGCGATTAGGTTGCGAATGCTACCAACACCAGACAAATTAAAAAACATTTTGAAAAGAAAGTCTGGCTCAGAAAACGATGTGCAGTTGTTGATTAAAAGTTTATAAGACATGAAGTGTTAAAAAACGATTCACCTTTGGATACTTCATATTTTCACTTACCTTTTTGGAGAACACGATGCAATTGGATATTCAAACAAATGGTTTTTCGCTCACAGAAGGCATAAGAGATTACACAATACGGCGTTTGCAATTTGCCTTGGATAGAAACGATCAGCAGATTACTCGGGTGCAAGTGCGGCTAGCCGATATTAATGGTCCTCGTGGTGGTGTAGATAAGCGTTGCCAAATTGATTTAACGCTGGCTGGGCAAGGCGATATTGTGATTGAGGATGTTGAAACGAATCTTTATGTAGCAATAGACCGCGCCAGCGACCGTTGCGCACGCACGCTAACAAGGCGGTTAGAGCGGTCACGTGAATTTTCACATGAAAAGGTGCCTTTTTTTATTAAAGAATCGCCATAAAAATCGTTGAATGTTTTTGGCATGAGCCAGCCAAAATGCACATAAGATTGGCTCAAAACAACTTAAATTATCAATTATTTTAAAGGATTAAATGATGAGGTCTCTCTATTTATCTCTCACAGGTCTTGCATTAGCAGGCTTCACAATGACAGCCTCAGCGACCACTGTGGTTAATCAAGCTATCACTGAATCTGAAGTTGCTGGTGCGCAAAAAGCGTGGTGCCAAGCTTTGGTTGATATTAGCAGCACTTACGCTAAAGACGGCCAACCTGCAGCCAAAGCACTCGCTGAAAAAGTGATTGATAGTGCTTACGGCTATCAGATGGGTGCAGTGCTGTTCAAACCTACGCTTACTGTTGCCCCACAAACTTTCCGCACTACTCGTGCTGGAGCACTCGCCTATTTTGTTGGTGGTGACCCTGCTTATCCGCAAGATAAAGGCTTTGCACTCAAAGGTTGGACGAATTGTGAAGCGCAAAACGCTGGTGTTTTTATTACGGGTGACTCAGCAACCAGTATGGGTAATGTAATGGTGACGAATAAAGATGGTAAAGTCACTACCGTTGACAAGACTTGGACTTACGTCAAAGACGATACTGGCAACTTACGCATTGTGGTACACCACTCTTCACTGCCATACACTGGCAAATAATTGGTAAACTGTCAAAATGACTTAACTAGCCACCCCATGCAGGGGGCGGCTAGATTTTACTGGGGATTTTAATGAAACGTATTTTCTATTTTTTAGCGACTAACCTTGCCATTATGTTGGTGCTTTCAGTCACCATGCGCCTATTGGGCGTTGAGCCTTATCTCAATGCTAATGGCTTAGATTTGAAAAACCTACTCGCTTTCGCCGCCATTATGGGCTTTGGCGGTGCGTTTATTTCATTGGCAATGTCTAAATGGTCTGCCAAACGCATGTCTGGCGCGGTAGTGATTGAAGAAGCCAAAACGCCCACTGAAATTTGGCTGCTTAAAACAGTGCGATCCCAAGCCGATATGGTCGGCATTAAAATGCCTGAAGTGGCGATATTTGATTCCCCTGAAGTGAATGCCTTCGCCACGGGTATGACTAAAAATAGCTCATTAGTCGCGGTATCAACTGGCTTACTCAATAAAATGAGTAAAGATGAAGCCGAAGCAGTGCTGGCGCATGAGGTATCACATATTGCCAATGGTGATATGGTGACGCTCACGCTAATTCAAGGTGTAGTGAATACCTTTGTTATGTTCCTGTCACGTGTGATTGGTTATGCGGTAGATAAAATTATTTTCAAAACCGAAAAAGGCACAGGTCCTGCTTTCTTTGTTACGATGATTATTGCAGAGCTAGTATTGGGGGTTTTAGCTTCTATTGTTGTGATGTGGTTTTCACGTCAACGTGAATTTCGCGCAGATGCAGGTGCCGCTAAATTATCAAGCAGTAAAAAGATGATTGCGGCATTAGAGCGATTGCAAGCAGAGCATGAGCCCTCAGCTTTACCTAAACAAATGGCGGCTTCTGGCATTTCTGGGGGCGGAGCGAGCGGCTTGAAAAAATTGTTTATGACGCACCCGAGCTTAGATGAGCGTATTGCTGCGCTTAAAGCGCAGTAAGGTCTCTAAACCTAATATTTGAAAGTACTGAAAAAAATGAAAATGAAACGCGTTGAGCTATTTTTAGAGCACTTTATGTTTGGCAGTCGTTGGTTATTAGTACCGTTTTATATTGGCTTAATTGCGTCAATTGCTCTATTACTCGTTAAATTTGCTAAAGCATTTATGGCTTTGCTACCTGTGATATTCAACGGTGATGGTGGCGCAGCTTTGTTGGGAATTCTCACATTAGTTGATATTACTTTAGTGGCCAACTTACTACTGATTATCATTTTTGCTGGGTATGAAAACTTTGTATCAAAAATCGATACGGGTGATAATGAAGACCGCCCAGATTGGATGGGACATGTTGGTTTTTCTGATCTAAAACTCAAGTTAATTGGCTCTATCGTTGCTATTTCTGGCATTGAGTTACTTAAGTATTTTATTAACGTAAAAGAAGTATTGGCTGAACCTAACGGCAATTACCAACTCGCTTGGCTGGTTGGCATACATTTCACACTGGTTGTTTCTGGCGTGATGTTTGCCTTGATGGACAAAATTGCGGCTAGCAGTCATACCAGCAAAGCAAAGTAATGATGCTTACGAATAGCCCAGTGAGCAGACGCATCGTGCCATGGCTTGCCTTAGTAGGCTTGATGCTGTTAGTTTTTATGGTGGTGACGCCATTTTTGGTACCTATCGCTTGGGCAGGCATATTAGCTTATGCTTCTTGGCCAGTGGCGATGCGAATTCGTCGCTGGTGCAAAAATCGTGACACTCTAGCGGCAAGCCTCACCACACTGCTCGCGGCTTTAACGTTATTGATGCCGCTACTTTGGTTAATCTGGTTGGCGCAGCAAGAGTTAAGGCAAGTTTATCCTGCTCTGCAATCGTTGTTAGCCAATCCGCCACCTTTACCAGAGCCTTTAAAAACGTTGCCTTGGTTGGGCGAGTGGCTTACACAACAGCACGCGCAATTGATAGCGCATCCACAAGAGCTAGGTGCAGCACTCAAAACATGGATTTCTACAAATGGTCATGATTTAGCCTCCATCGCTGGTGATGTTGGCAAAAATCTAATCAAACTAATTTTTGTGATTGTGATTTTGTTTTTCTTTTATCGCGATGGCACTCGCATTGTGGCTGAACTACGTCAGGTATTAGCGCGCTTCATCGGTGTACAAGTGCATGATTATTTACATGCGGCTGGTACCACCACACGTGCAGTTGTTTATGGGGTTTTGCTTACAGCCTTTGTTCAAGGCATAGTGGCAGGTTTAGGCTATTGGGTTGCAGGCTTAAACTCCCCCGTACTATTTGGGGTACTCACCATGATATTAGCCCTTATTCCATTTTGCACACCTTTGGCATGGGGCTCTGCTGGTTTATGGCTATTATTACAAGGCGAAACTGGCGCGGCGATTGGTGTGTGGCTATGGGGAGCATTGGTAGTGAGTCAGTTAGATAACTTTTTGCGCCCCTTATTTATCAGTAGCGTTAGCCCTGTGCCTTTTTTATTAGTATTATTTGGCGTATTAGGTGGGTTGTTAGCTTTTGGTTTGGTTGGGCTTTTTATTGGTCCGATTGTACTCACTGTGGCATGGGCGGTTTGGCGTGAGTGGACGGTGCATTTAGATGATGATCGCACGCAAGTTTTAGGTGATTAAACAATATGGCAGTTGATCAATTTTTTCTTTTTTTAGCGGTTATCTTGATTGCAGCACGACTTTTTTCTGAAGTCGCTGTGCGCCATGGCATTCCGCCTGTGATTGGAGAATTATTGGCTGGTTTAATGGTGGGACCATCCTTGCTGGGCTGGGTTACACCAGATGAAACCATGAAGTTACTGGCAGAAATTGGCATCATTCTATTATTGTTTGAAGTAGGCATGGACACCGATCTCTATCGTCTTGCGCGTTCAGGTACCAAGCCAATTGTCGTTGCAATGGTTGGTTTTGTTGCGCCTTTTGTCTTGGGGTATTTGGTTTGTTATTATCTTTTTGATTTATCCAATATTGTATCTTTATTTATTGGTGGCACGCTCACTGCCACTAGCATTGGGATTACCGTTAGGGTGCTGGATGACCTCAAGCGTCGCCAAAGTGATGAAGCCCAAATTGTCATAGGTGCGGCAGTATTAGATGATATTTTGGGCGTTTTAACCTTGGCATTTCTCTATCAATTTGCAGAGCAAAAGCAAGTTTCACTTGCCGCTACTGGCGAAGTGGCTATCTACATTATCTTATTCATGGTGCTATCGCCATTTGCTGCAAAGCTAGTGGGGCGAGTGATTGAAAGGTTTAGCCACACAGCGAGTACGCCAGGCTTGCTACTCACGATGGCACTGTCACTTATTTTGCTGTTTTCATGGTTAGCCCATGCTGTAGGTGCGCCTGTGATTATGGGTGGATTTGCAGCAGGTGTGGCATTGTCTCAACACTTTCACCTCACCTTTAAAGCGAGTAAATCAGTATTTACTGCGCGTGTTCAACATAAACTCACCGAGTGGTTTGCGCCAAGTTCAGAATTGCACCATGCATTAGAAACACAGATGCGCCCATTGATTCACACCTTTGCACCCTTGTTTTTTGTCATGGTAGGGGTGTCGCTTAATTTTAACACTGTGGATTGGAGTTCAGGCTTTGTGTGGCAACTAGGTGGTTTGCTTTTACTCGTGGCCTTTATTGGCAAGTTAGCAGCTGGCTTTTTTATTAAAGAACCACGTGCGAACCAAATAGCGATTGGCTTAGCAATGATTCCGCGCGGTGAGGTTGGATTGATTTTTGCTCAATTAGGTCTAGCACAAGGCATTTTAGATATCAGCTTATATGCTGCATTGTTGCTAGTGATTGCGCTCACTACACTCGCACCACCCTTTTTAATGAAGGTATTTTATGTGCGTTATCTGCCTGAGGCATAACATTTTTTAACCTAATAGCAAAATCGCTATTGCAACATCAAAGTGAATAAAAAAGTGAAATAAAATATGAACGAATTACAAACAATAGGTACTTGGTGGATGTGGGCTGGCTTTGGTTTATTTGTCATCGCTATGTTAGGCGTTGATATGTTTGCGCTTGGGCGTAAAGGAGCACATAAGGTGGGTGCTAAGGAGGCACTGGTATGGTCTGCCATTTGGTTTAGTTTGGCGATATTGTTCAGTGCAGTGTTATGGAACTGGCTTGACTATACCTCAGGGCGTGCAATTGCTGATGCCAGAACGATGGAGTTTCTGACAGGCTATCTCCTAGAAAAAACCTTGGCGATGGATAACATTTTTGTGTTTGTAATGATTTTCAGCTACTTTGCCGTGCCAATTGAGTATCAAAAACGCGTATTGCTTTATGGCGTGCTCGGCGCGATTATTTTACGCGTATTGATGATTTTGCTAGGTGCTTGGCTTATCGCAAAGTTTCACTGGGTATTGTATTTATTTGGCGCATTTTTGCTCATTACGGGCGTAAAAATGTTTATTTTTGCCGATAAAGAGCCGAATTTGGCCGAAAACCCTATTCTAAAATGGCTTAAAAAACATGTACGTATTACCGATGATTACCACGGTGACAAGTTTTGGATTATCAAGAACGGCGTACGCTGGTTTACGCCTATGTTTTTAGTGCTCGTGCTGATTGAATTTTCAGATGTGATTTTTGCAATGGATAGCATCCCTGCGATTTTTGCCGTCACTAGCGACCCATTTATTGTATTTACCTCTAACATCTTCGCCATTTTGGGTTTACGCGCTTTGTACTTTTTGCTGGCAGATATGGCAGACCGTTTTCATTTACTTAAATATGGCTTGGCTGTGGTACTAATATTTGTAGGCACAAAAATGCTCATTGTGGATTGGTTTAAAATCCCCGTGGCAGTATCGCTTGCGGTGGTAATTGCGGTGCTAGGCATCAGTATATTATTGAGCTTAAAGGCTAGCCGTAAGTAAGCTTAGCCTAACTGACAGAAGTGATTGCTAATTTCTATCGCTTAAATCTTGCCGATGGCGGGTAATCACTTCTTGTGAGGCTAAAATGATTTCTCGTAAAAAGCAAAGTAAGCCAAAAATTAGAGAAAACATGGCGGTAATAAAGGTAATTAACACAAAGCCTGATAAATGAACACTAATTGCCACGCCAATAAAAATTGAGGCAATCGCCAACGCTACACATAGGCCTGCAAAAATAAATAAGCCAACTGACCAGCGCATCCAAGTAGTTCTCGCTGCAATAATGTCCAATTCCTCTAAAAACTCTTTTCGTTTGTCAACATTTAAAGTATTTAAATTGCGTGCGCGATCAATTGCACGCCCTAGCCGATTGACCAATACACCCAAGATTGAGCCGATGCCTGTGAGTAAAAATACAGGTGCTACGGCATCGTGAATTGCAGTAGAAATATCGCGAATATCTGAAGGAGAATTAAATATCATGCAGTGATTTTTTTATTGTTGCGCTTGCTGTGATTGCCGCATCAGCTCAGCATTTTCCACTAAAGCCGAAGCATCAATGCGCCGTTGCTGATGCTGAGGAGTCCCTGATTGATTCACAATCACGCTGCTGGCCATGCCTTCCACGCCACCCCCTGAGCGCATTCCAGCCACTGGGCTAGCACTGTTATAATCTAAACCCGTGGCCAAACGCACATGTGTTTCACTTGCACGGCAGCCGTTAGAGACATCAAAACTTTGCCAACCACCATGATTTAAATGCACATCTGCCCACGCATGGGTTTGCATCAGGCTGCCATCTTCAGTAAATAAGTAACCACTTACATACCGCGCTGGTAGGCCGATTGCGCGACAACATGCAATAAAGACATGTGCATGGTCTTGGCAAACGCCTTGACCTAGGACAAACGCCTCAATGGCAGAGGTGGTGACTTGGGTTGCGCCTTTAATGTATTGCACACGCTGCAATAAGGCGTGCATCATGTTTTCTAATGCGGCAGATTGTGCATAAGCATCGGTTTTATAAGGAACTGCAAATTGACGAATGGCCTCATCACTCATGGTGAGAGGCGTATCACGTAGGTAAATGAATAAGGGAAGTGTTTGATGTTGGGTGACTACTTCAACCCCTGTTTCCACCTCACCCGACGCGATGATTAAGATGTCTTGATGTGGAGTATCAACCACTAAGGTGTGTGTGGTGTTGCCGTACGCATCTTCTGTGGCATGAAGCTCGCCATTGACTTTAATATCCCAGCGTTTTACGTGTTGCCCGAAGCCATTTTGCGGGGTGAGGCGTAGTTGCTGTATAGTGTAATTCACATCATCGCTGTAGGCGTAGCGTGTGTGATGTTCAATATTGAGTAACATGGATTAAGTCGCAATGCTAAAAAAAGTCTTATGTATTTCTACACCAAGTTTATTATTGGATTGCACAAAATCACTTAAAAACTCATGTAAGCCATGTTGAAAAATATCTTTCATTTTTCCATAACGCAATTTGGAATGCAGTTCACCTGCTAAGCGTTTGCATTCGGTGTGGCGCGTACCAGAAAGCAACTCTAAAATAGGGGTGATTTCATCAAAGCACGCATGTAATGAGCGCGGCATATCGCGTCTTAATACCAATAATTCTGCCACGCGCCATGGTTCTATCGTGTCGCTATAAATTTTTTGATACGCTTGGAAGGAAGAAACAGATCGTAATACAGCACTCCATTCGTAGTAATCTACTGCGCCACCAATCTCCTCTTGCTTGGGTAGTAATAGATGATATTTCACATCTAATAGCCGCGCTGTGTTATCGGCACGTTCAATAAATGTACCTAAACGCACAAAGCTAAAGGCATCATCACGTAACATGGTGCCATAACACACACCTCTAAATAAATGTGAACGCGCCTTCACCCAATCACAAAATTCGCGTAAGCCACTTTTAGCTAAGTCTTGCCCAACAAACTGCCCAAACTCTAACCACAAGGCGTTAATATTTTCCCATGTTTCAGTGGTCATTGCTACGCGCACGGCATGGGCATTTTCACGCGCACTGCGCAAAGTGCTGTAAATACTAGAAGGGTTATTCATATCTAACGCTAAGTAGTGAATTACGTTACTTGCGGTATAGGCATCATACGTATCTGCGTATGCTTCTACATTACCTGAAATTTCTAAGGCAGGTAACCATAAAGCGGCCTCAGATTCTGCCGCATTTGGGACGAGTGACATGTTATAAGTCACATCCAACACACGCGCCATGTTTTCTGCACGCTCAATATAGCGCGCCATCCAGTAGAGATGATCTGCGGTTCTGCTTAACATGAGAGCTCCTCAACTTTTTCTGCTTGCTGTGTTGTTGGGGTTTCAATGGCTTCTTCTAGCACCCATGTGTCTTTTGTGCCACCACCTTGCGATGAATTCACCACGAGCGAACCTTCTTTCATGGCAACACGACACAATGCGCCTGGCACTAGGGTGACCGTTTTACCTGATAATACAAAGGGTCGTAAATCCACATGGCGAGGTGCAATGCCTGCCTCTACCAAGGTTGGGCAAGTTGAAAGAGCCAAGGTGGGCTGGGCGATATAATTAGCTGGTTTTGAGAGAATGCGAATACGAAACTCCTCGAGCTCTTGCTTGCTTGCCGCAGGTCCTACCAACATGCCATAGCCACCTGAGCCTTGTACTTCTTTTACCACTAACTCATCTAGGTGCGCCAAGGTATAGGCCAAATCATCCGATTTGCTTAACTCATAAGTAGGCACATTTTCTAAAATAGGCTCCTCATCTAAATAAAACTTAATCATGGCGGGCACATGAATATACGTCGCTTTATCATCAGCTACCCCTGTTCCTACGGCATTGGCTAACGTCACGCCACCATTGCGATACACCGAGAGTAAACCTGGCACACCTAACATAGAGTTTGCATTAAAAACAAGCGGGTCTAGGTAATCATCATCAATTCTTCGGTAAATGACATCGATGCGCTGTGGGCCTTGTGTTGTGCGCATATACACAGCATTATTGCGCACAAATAAGTCCTGCCCTTCAACCAACTCAACACCCATTTGTTGCGCCAAAAAGGCATGCTCAAAATACGCGCTGTTATAGGCTCCTGGTGATAACACTACCACCGTAGGTTCATGCACGCCTGATTGTGCAACTGCACGTAAGTTTTTGAGTAACACTTGTGGGTAATGATCCACTGGAGCTACCGAATAGCGACGGAATAACTCAGGGAAAAGCCGCATCATCATTTTGCGGTCTTCCAACATATAAGACACACCTGAGGGTGTGCGAAGATTATCTTCTAGCACATAAAACTGCGATTCACTGGTGCGTACTAAATCAATGCCTGCAATATGGGCATAAATTTGTTGCGGCACATTTACACCAAACATTTCAGGGCGATACTGCGCGTTGGTTAGCACACTTGCAGGGACTACTCCCGCCTTTATAATGTGCTGCTCATGGTAAATATCATGCAAAAACATGTTCAATGCACGCACGCGTTGAATTGCGCCCGCTGACAAATGCGCCCACTCTTTTGCATCTAAGATACGCGGTACCACGTCAAACGGAATTAAGCGCTCCGCACCATCGTCATTGCCATACACATTGAAGGTAATGCCAACTCGCCTAAATAGTACTTCAGCTTCTTGGCGTTTGCTATCTAATAAATCCTTTGGAATACTTTTTAACCAATGTTGATATGCATTATAGATTTCACGCACATTCAAAGTATCCGTATTTGCAATATTGATTTGCATTTCGTCAAAAAAAGTTGGGAGTGAGTTCGTCATGATTAAGGCTTTCTTTTATATCAAAAGCTTAAGCAAATAGTGTGCCAATTTATTTTTATATAAAAATCAATAGGTTGAGAAATTTTTTATAAAGCGCACATCAATAATGCACTTTTTTTGTGCGTAAAAAAACAAGTTAAGATTTAATGTGCGAATGGAGTGCATGCTGTAAGCACTCTCTCCAAATATACAAAGCAGTGTGTACACCAGTTTAAAGTGTGTTCCAAAGATATGGCGTAGAATGAGTCTATGGTTAAGAAGGGAGAAATAAGATGTCTGTTTTGCATGATCCACACTTAAATCATTTGTTAGATGCGCTACTAGTCGCAGATTATGATCGCTTATTTCCAAATCTTGAGTTAATCGAATTACCTCTTGGTAAAGTGCTGTGTGAATCTGGCGAAAAACTAAAGCATGTTTATTTTCCAACAACCTCTATCATCTCGTTACTTTATGTGATGGAAGACGGCGCATCCGCAGAAATTGCAGTGGTTGGCAATGAAGGCATGTTGGGGGTGCCGATTTTATTGGGTGGCGATACTACTCCCAGCCGCGCCGTGGTACAAAGTGCGGGTCATGGCTATCGTATGAAAGCGCATGTATTAAAAAATGAGTTTAATCAGGCTGGACCATTCCAACGCTTATTATTACGTTACACCCAAGCGTTAATCACACAGATGTCGCAAACCGCCGTATGTAATCGACACCACTCGGTAGAGCAACAACTGTGTCGCTGGCTTTTATTGAGTATAGACCGTTTATCTGGCGATGAGCTCAATATGACGCAAGAACTCATTGCTAATATGTTAGGCGTACGGCGTGAAGGGGTGACCGAAGCGGCGGGCAAGTTGCAATATGCAGGTCTAATCCATTATAGCCGAGGGCATATTAAGGTCATTGATAGAAAAGGCTTGGAAGCTAAATGCTGCGAATGTTATCAAGTGGTAAAAGATGAGTTTGATCGGCTGTTGCCTGCTTTTCATGGTATTGCGCAATAATGCGTATCTAGGTAGCACATAAAAAAGTAACTTGTATCACAATAACTGGCAACAAGTAAGCACTCACTTAATCAGCGTGCAATGGAAAGCCCCAAGCGAATTTGTGTGTCACTACTTTTGTTGTAATCCAACAGTGTTTCACCATAACCCGAAAGCAATTGCAGGTGTATAAAAGCACCAGTGCGTGCAAAAATACGGTCACTTAACGGGTACGAAATATCCAGCTGATTAGTGCTGTAACCACCTGTACCTAAACGATAAAGATTGCTTAATATAAGACCATCTTCACGTCCATACCGCAGCTGCCAATCTATATAACCACGATAGCGCGCAATATCTGCATTGTCATTTTTGTTTAAGTATTGCTGAAATTTAGGAGAAAAGATGAGTTGTCGACCATTGGCTAAATCAAAGTTCCAGCTTGGGCGTACATAAAAAGTATTTAATGAGCGAGAGTTAGTGCCTGCCTGACCATTAGATTCATGTTCAGCACCAGCACGCCATGTATCGGGTAATAGACCTCTACCACTGCCCGCCCAGCGATAAAAAACACTTGGACGGTAACTGGTATCACGAAAAGGGCTAGAATTATCGCCAAAATCCCATAATGTGGTTTGTGTATAGGCAAAGTAGAGGTTACTAAAAAATGGTGCAAAGTTAGAAACAGAACCTGCTGGATCAAATGGGCGGTACTTAAAACTGAGCTGAAATCTTGAATCGGATCCATGTTTAGCGTCTTTACCCACCACAAAATACATGGGTTCGTTAGCGGAAAGCGTAGGTTCATCGCTGGGGCTTGCAATGACCACTACTGTGGCAGTACTTTTAGTAGCAAGGAGGTTGTGACTATGGTCGTCTAAATTTGTTGGATTAGGTGTTTCATCTATTTGTGTAGAACCCGCGTATTCATTTAAGGCGAGCAATATCAAGCGATTAGAAGATTCCCCCATAAGCTCAGCGCGAACTACACCAACATATTTCTTGCTAGCAACGCCAATATACGTGCGTCGAAGTGTACTGGAGCTAAAATACTTAGTAGGAGAAAGTAATACTGCTTCGCTCACCCCATTACCAAATAGCTTCATTGTGAAAGTTTTTGGCCAATTACTTAGCGGTTCTGCTTTGGCAATATCAATGCTAATGGTTTGCCCTAAGTTAATTGATTCGCTTTGACTTGCAATGAGCCACGTATCCGCTGCCCAGCCATTCATGGATAGCAGACTCACAGCCAGTGCTATGCAATATAGTTTAGTTTGATTCATTTACTTTTAACTTGGTTTTTTTAATGCATCTTCTTCTGTTTAATTAGTCCTTATATTTTCGTCTTAAATACACTTGAATGTTTCATTGTTGGTTTAGACTTACGATTAAGTGCATCTCTAGACTTGTTTCTATTGGCTCTTGCGGTTGCAATGCAAGCATTGTTATCACCTGAAAGTGCATCACACCGTTCAACGGCGGCATCATATTCTTTCATAATGTTATCTTCAAAAAATTTATACTCATATTGAGTCATGGGGTCAGCCATTGCGCTAACGCTTATGGTGAGCCCAAACACGAGGGCAATGCAGTAAATGTTTGTTTTTTTCATGATGATTCCTTAATTTTTAAGTTGTTGAGGCATTGTGTTTAGTGGCAGGACACTTCAGTGATAAAGTGGTCTGCCTTAGGGGTGACTAAATTGCTTTAGCGGGTTCATCTTTAAAGCAATTAGCTTCTTTTTGCGTTTTTTGCCAATCCAAAATTTGTTTTTCAACATCTTCTTTGGTGTGACCATAAACTTCTTGTATCTTGCCAGCGAGTTGCTCGCGCTTACCTGCTATCACATCCAGTTGGTCGTCCGTGAGTTTTCCCCACTGTTTTTTAATATTGCCTGTGAGTTGTTTCCAATTTCCTTCAATTTGATCCCAGTTCATGATGTGTTCCTTTTGGGTTTAACGATGTGGGCGATTCATACAGCCACAACGAAGGACAAACATCAGTAAACCGATTAGTTTATGAAGTGCTTGTCTCATGGTGCTAGATTATGATGATTTGATTTTGCAGTCTGTCTGTTAGCGCACATAGTTATGGTTTACAGCGTTTGCAAAGGTATAAGTTAGACAACGCACAGACAAAGCCGCTCTTAACCAGTAATTTCGTTAGCTGCACGGATACTATTTTTTGTTATTAAGCATGCCGTTAAATCTTGAGGAGAGGTGCTGTGCCGCAAAGCAATTTAGTTTCACATCGTAATCTACTGCTAGCAGCACTTCCTGAAGATGATTTACGACATTTCTTGTTATCTTGTCATCCAGTGCATTTAACGATAGAAAGTATTATCAATGAGCCCAGCGAGGTGATTCGCAATGTTTATTTCCCGACACAAAGTTTTATTTCGTTGGTAAAGCCGCTTGATGGCGGTGGGTTAGAAGTTGGGTTAATTGGTAATGAAGGCATGTACGGTATGCCAATTTATCTTGGTGTTGAGATTGCGCCATTTCGTGCGATTGTCCAAGGTGCAGGTACTGCGTTATGTCTTTCATCACAGGCATTTGCACTGGAGCTACAACATAGCATTGCCTTACAAATTCAAATGAAACGCTACCTATATGTATCAATGAGCCAATTGGCACAAACAGCGGCTTGCAATCGTTTTCATGTTGTTGAAGAACGCTTAGCACGCTGGTTACTGATGACCCGAGATCGCTCACATGCGATGCAATTTCATATCACACATGCATTTTTAGCGCAGATGTTAGGGGTGCGCCGTGTTGGCGTCACTAAAGCGGCTGGTTCGCTACAACAAAAAAAGCTAATCAGCTATCGTAGAGGCAATATTTCAATTCTTGATAATGCTGGTTTAGAACGGGTTTCTTGTAGTTGTTATCAATCAGATAAAAATATATATAAGCAAATTTTGCATCGGTAACATATTGATTATTATTGAATAGTCGCCACACAACAGATGCATCATTTGTTAGCTGTCAATTAACGGCGGCTCATTAACAAGCCAATCACTACACCTACGCTGGCGGCAAAGCCGATGGCTTTCCAAGGGTTTTCATGCACATACACATCCGTCATTTTGGCGGTGGCTTTGGTTTTTGCTACCAAGGCTTCTTGCGCATTGACCATTCTATTTTTTGCAATCTTTAGCGATTCTTCGGCACGGCTACGAATCTCTGCGACTTTCTCACCACCGACGTTTGCCGTGGCTAACAGCAAGGCTTCAGCATCTGTTACTGCAACTTTAAAGTCGTTGATAAGTTGATCTTTATTAAAATGATTTGATAATAATTCCATGTCTTTCTCCATTCAATTAAATAAACGCTAATGCGTAATGCCCATATTCAAGCTGTTAAAGAGACCTTTACAAATCAATGCATTTGCAAAAGTCTCGTCATATTGCTACAAGCGCTTACCTTGAATCACGCGTACCAATACCACCACAATGGCAAGTATCAATAGCAAATGAATAAACCCGCCCATCGTGTATGCAGTGACTAAACCAAGCAACCATAAAACAATTAAAATAACCGCAATCGTTTCAAGCATTTTTTTCTCCTTAACCCAACAAAACCAGTGGGTACATTATTTTTTAACACGCATATCATTTTTAACGGACGTTACACCTTTCACTTGGCGCGCAACGGTGGCCGCTTTTGCAATATCCGCTTCAGAATTCACAAAGCCGCTAAGCTGCACCACACCTTTAAAAGTTTCGACATTAATTTCTGAAGATTTTAATGTGGGTTCATTTAACACAGCAGCTTTTACTTTTGTGGTGATGATACTGTCATCAAAATATTCGCCCGTACCTTCATGTTTGGCAGTTGAGGCGCAGCCAAGCATTGCTGCAAAAGCCAAGGCAAAAATTGTTGCGTAAATATATTTAAGTTGTTTCATACGGTATTCTCCATCTTTGTTTAAACCAATGACTAGCAACGCATGTTGCCATTTGGTATGCCATCTTGCCTTATTAAATTAGGAGTTTCTGTTCGCTAGCGCACTTATGGAGAACGCTTGTTGCAAGTTTATTACTAAGGGCACTTCTAAAAATTAAGTGCTTGGGTCAAAAAATGTCAAAGTGGTTTATACTTTCGGCATTGACTGAAACAATAAATTGAACAGTAAATGAATAAACTTAACATTGTGATTTTAGCGGCAGGCAAAGGCACGCGTATGCACTCTAACCTGCCAAAAGTGTTGCATGTCATAGGTGCAAAGCCCATTTTGGCGCATGTGATTGATTGTGCAAAAAAATTGAATCCACAAAAAATGATTGTGGTGTACGGCTTTGGTGGCGAAACAGTCAAACAAGCCTTTGCGCATGAAGATATTATTTGGGTGCATCAAGCGGTACAATTAGGCACAGGCCATGCTGTGCAGCAAGCGGTTCCACATTTAGATAGCGATGCACAAACACTTATTTTGTTGGGTGATGTGCCGCTAGTGGATTCAGAAGCTTGTGTGCAATTGCTTACGCAAGCGCATGATAAGCTCGCGATTTTATCGTTCAATAAAGCTGACCCCACTGGCTATGGTCGCATCGTGCGTGGAGCGGCTGACAATGTTAGTGCGATTGTTGAGCATAAAGATGCTACAGAAGCGCAACGTACTATCAATGAAGTCAATACAGGCATCATGGCCATGCCGAATCAGCATTTAACAAAATGGCTATCACAACTGACAAATAAGAATGCACAAGGCGAATATTACTTGACCGACATTGTGGCACTTGCGGTGACAGACAATGTGAACGTGGTGGCACAAATCACGCAAGATGAGTGGTCTGTCACAGGAATCAATAGCAAGGCGGATTTAGCCCAAATTGAACGGGTGCATCAAAGCCGAATCGCCAATCAATTATTACAACAAGGAGTGACACTCAAAGACTCCGCGCGCTTAGATGTGCGCGGTGAATTAAGCTGTGGTCAAGATGTTGAAATTGACATCAACTGCGTATTTGAAGGCCATGTGACTTTAGGTGATAACGTAAAAATTGCCGCCAATTGCGTGATTAAAAATGCAATGATTGCTGCAGGTGCGCAGATTGCACCTTTCACGCATATTGACGACACTAAAATTGGTGAAAATAGCCGCATTGGTCCCTATGCGCGTTTGCGCCCTGGCACTACCTTGGCTGCTGATACGCATATTGGTAACTTTGTAGAACTCAAAAATGCGCAAGTCGATATCGGTAGTAAAATCAACCATCTCAGCTATGTGGGCGATAGTACTGTTGGCAAACATGTGAATATTGGTGCTGGCACAATTACTTGCAACTACGATGGTGCCAATAAATTTAGAACGGTGATTGAAGATCATGCCTTTATTGGCTCCGACACACAATTGGTCGCACCTGTGACCATTGGGCGCGGTGCCACGATTGCAGCTGGCTCTACCATTACCAGAAATGCACCCGCTGACCAACTTACCTTATGCCGAGCCAAAGAGCAAAAGTCGATAGTTGGTTGGAAGCGACCAGTAAAAGTTAAAAAATAAAATTGCGGGAACCCAATTTATTGGGCGAATTTTGCGTTATCGCGCAACGCGTTGCGCCCCTACCTTAATGAAGAAAGACACAAAGAATATGTGTGGCATCGTCGGTGCAGTAGCTAATAGAAATGTCGTTTCAACTTTGATAGAAGGCTTAAGCCGCCTTGAATATCGTGGGTATGACTCTGCGGGCGTGGCTGTACTCAATGCGCAAGGTATTGAGCGTGTGCGTGCTGTGGGGCGCGTTTCAAATATGACTGAGAAAGCCAATGCAGTCGGCTTGAGTGGTCAAGTGGGTATTGGCCATACGCGCTGGGCAACGCATGGCGGTGTCACTGAAAGTAACGCACATCCGCATGTATCAAAAGGTGAGCTTGCTGTGGTGCATAATGGCATTATTGAAAATCACGATGAGCAACGTACCCGCTTGAAAGCACTAGGCTACGAATTTGTGTCACAAACCGATACTGAAGTCATCGCGCATTTAATTCATTACTATCATCAAAATTTGCGGCTCTTGGCTGCCACGCAAAAAGCGGTGAGCGAGCTCACGGGTGCTTTTGCGATTAGTGTGATTTCAGTTAAAGAGCCTGAGCACATGGTTACAGCACGCCTAGGCTGCCCATTGCTCATTGGCTTGGGCGAAAATGAAAATTTTATTGCGTCTGATGTCTCTGCCGTATTGTCGGTCACCCGCAAGGTGATTTACCTTGAAGATGGTGATGTTGCAGATGTTCGCCGTGATGGCGTCACCATTTTTGGCCGTGACGGTAACACTGTCACACGTAAAATCCACATGAGCGATGTGTCGCTTGCTAGCATGGAGCTTGGCCCTTACAGCCACTTTATGCAAAAAGAAATACACGAACAACCACGCGCGCTAACGGATACGATTGAAGCGCTGATTGATGATAACCGATTCTCCCCCGCCCTGTTTGGTGATAGTGCCGAGGCAGTATTTAAACAAGTCGATAGCATTTTAATTTTAGCCGCAGGCACCAGCTACTACGCCGCCTTGACCGCTAAATACTGGCTGGAAAGCATCGCCAAATTACCCACCAGTGTAGAAATTGCCAGTGAATACCGCTACCGCGAATCAGTGCCCAATCCTAAGCAATTGATTGTGACCATTTCACAATCGGGCGAAACACTCGATACGATGGAAGCGCTTAAACATGCTAAATCACTCGGGCAGCACCTTACATTGGCGATTTGCAATGTGCAAGAGAGCGCCATTCCACGCGCTTCACAGCTGGTATTTTATACTCGCGCTGGGGCTGAAATCGGCGTAGCTTCTACCAAAGCGTTTACCACGCAATTAGTGGCACTATTTACCTTAGCAGCTACTTTAGCCAAGCAGCGTGGCTTGCTTGATGCAGAAGCCGAGCAATCCCACCTAAGCGCATTGCGCCAATTGGCGGGCAGCGTGCAACATGCGCTTAATTTAGAGCCGCAAATTCGTGAGTGGGCTAAATCCTTTGCCAACAAACAACATGCGTTATTTTTAGGGCGTGGCATACACTATCCCATTGCGCTCGAGGGTGCATTAAAACTAAAAGAAATTTCCTACATTCACGCAGAAGCTTACCCCGCAGGCGAACTCAAACACGGCCCATTGGCGCTAGTGGATAGCGATATGCCAGTAGTGGTGATTGCGCCTAATGATGCGTTACTGGAAAAAGTAAAATCCAATATGCAAGAAGTGAAAGCCCGTGGCGGCGAGCTATTTGTATTTGCTGATGCCGATAGTCACTTCACGGAATCAGAAGGTGTGCATGTGATTCGCACACCACGTCATGTGGGCGTGCTCTCCCCAATTTTACATACCATTCCCGTGCAAATATTGGCCTATCATGCGGCCTTATTAAAAGGCACGGATGTGGATAAACCCAGGAATTTAGCGAAGAGTGTGACAGTAGAGTAAGTCTGCTAAAAACATCACTATCTCTTTATTCACATTGTGTTGATAAATCATAAAGTTATCTATATAATGCGCCCTTCATGTAAATGAATGCATTTAAGCGGTTGGTTTTTTGGCTGCTTTTGCATTGACGCTAACTATTCAATTTAGGAAAATAAAGATGGCAACTACAGCGCAAGACACCGCAAAAATCATTGCAGAATACCAACGTGCTCCAAACGATACTGCTAGCCCAGAAGTGCAAGTAGCACTTTTAACTAACCGTATTAGCTATTTGACAGAGCATTTTAAATCTAACAAAAAAGACAATCACTCACGCCGTGGTTTGTTGGCTTTAGTGAGTCAACGCCGGAGCTTGTTAGATTATTTAAAACGTAAAGACGCAAGCCGTTATCAAACTTTGATTCAACGCTTGAACTTGCGTAAATAATTACCGTAAGTGTTTTAGGTCTCTTTGGACTCACATTTATTGTAGTAGTAGAAAGCCGATTGCATTTGAAGTGCATCGGCTTTTTTTATTGTTAGCTTGTTATTGGGTAGTGAATAACAAGCATTGAAAAAGGAAACATTATGTTTAATAAGGTAACAAAAAGTATTCAGTACGGCGCACATACGCTTACGCTTGAAACAGGCGAAATCTCACGTCAAGCCGATGCGGCGGTGATGGTGAGCTATGGCGATACTGTGGTTTTAGTGGCGGTGACTAGCAAAAGAGAAGTTAAAGAAGGTCAAGATTTTTTCCCGCTTACTGTAGATTACATGGAAAAAACTTACGCTGCAGGTAAAATCCCAGGTGGATTTTTCAAACGCGAAGGTCGTCCTTCAGAAAAAGAAACACTCACAAGCCGTTTAATCGACCGCCCGTTGCGTCCACTCTTCCCTGAAGCGTTCTATAATGAAGTGCAAGTGGTGGCAACAGTGTTGTCATCTGACCCAGAAATTGATGCGGATATTCCCGCCATTATCGGCGCATCTGCTGCAATGTCATTGTCAGGCATTCCATTTTTTGGTCCATTAGGTGCAGCGCGTGTAGGCTACATCAATGACGCGTATGTGCTTAATCCAAGTGCCACACAAATGGCTGAAACTGAGATGGATTTAGTGGTAGCTGCTACTGAAACGGCTGTGATGATGGTGGAGTCTGAAGCCAAAGAATTATCTGAAGAAGTAATGTTAGGCGCGGTAGTGTATGGTCACGAGCAAATGCAAGCGGTCATTAAAATGATTAACGAAATGGCAAGTGAGGCAGGTAAAGACGCTTGGGATTGGGTAGCCCCTGAGCCAGATACCGCTTTGATTGAGAAAGTCGCAAGCTTGGCTTCGGCGGATGTGAATGCAGCTTTTCAAATTAAAGCCAAAGGTGCACGCTCAAGCAAGCTAGATGAAATCAAAAACCGCGTCATGAGTGAGCTGATTAACGAAAACACCTCAACGCTAGAGGCGAACAAAATTAAAGATGAATTCTTTAAATTAGAAGCAAAAACTGTGCGCAGCCAAATTTTAAATGGTGAGCCACGTATTGATGGCCGTGATACACGCACAGTTCGTCCAATTAGCATCCGCACGGGCGTGTTACCACGTACACACGGCTCAGCCTTGTTTACGCGTGGTGAAACGCAAGCTTTGGTAGTGGCTACACTTGGTACAGGTCGTGATGAGCAAGTGATTGACGATTTGCAAGGCGAGTACAAAGACCGCTTTATGTTGCACTACAACATGCCACCGTATGCCACGGGCGAAACGGGTCGCGTAGGTACACCAAAACGCCGCGAAATCGGCCATGGTCGCTTGGCCAAACGCGCATTAGTTGCAGCATTGCCAGCCAAAGAAGATTTTGATTACACCATGCGCGTGGTGTCTGAAATTACAGAATCAAACGGATCAAGCTCAATGGCCTCAGTTTGTGGTGGTTGTTTAGCTTTGATGGACGCAGGTGTACCAATGAAGAACCACGTGGCAGGTATTGCGATGGGTTTGATTAAAGAAGGTAACCGCGTTGCGGTGCTGACTGACATTCTTGGCGATGAAGATCACTTGGGCGATATGGACTTTAAAGTAGCGGGTACAGAAGATGGCATTACCGCGCTACAAATGGACATCAAAATTACAGGCATTACCGCACAAATTATGCAAGTGGCTTTAGCGCAAGCTAAAGAAGGTCGTGCACATATTTTGGGTATTATGAAAAACGCAGTGAGCGGTGCTAATACTGAAATGTCAGCGTTTGCGCCACGCATTATTACCATGAAAATCAACCCCGATAAAATTCGTGATGTGATTGGTAAAGGCGGCGCTGTGATTCAAGCCTTGACTAAAGAAACCAATACCAGCATTGATATTGAAGAAGACGGCACAGTGAAAATTGCATGCACCAATGCCGATGAAGGCGCAGAAGCACAACGCCGCATTGCTGCTATTACGGCTGAAATTGAAGTTGGCCAAGTGTATGAAGGTGCTGTTATTAAGTTGCTTGATTTTGGTGCTGTGGTTTCATTATTGCCAGGCAAAGATGGCTTAGTGCATATTTCACAAATCGCCCACGAGCGCGTTAAAGCCGTGAGTGACTTCTTAAAAGAAGGCGATATTGTTAAAGTAAAAGTGGTTGAAGCGGACGAAAAAGGCCGAGTGCGTTTAAGCATGAAAGCCTTGATTGACCCGCCAGCCGCAGAACCAAAAGCACAAACAGAGGCTGACGAGTAAAATAGCCCCAAGTCAGTAGTTGGTTTAAAGACAAGCCCCGCCAAAATGGTGGGGCTTTTTTATTGGCGCGAAGTCTGTTTGAAACTTTAAAAAGCAGTACAAGCCACAGAGCGCACAGAAGACACCGAGACAATATAAGGATTAAACACCATTCTATTTTCAGCGAATAGATGATTGGCTAACGCTTTGTTGCTCCTCTGAGCACTCTGTGACCAACATCTTTTTCTGGGGTGAAACACTTGACTTAATCAGGGATAAGCCCAAGTCTGCTAAAATAACCACTTTATTTTTCCTCGTATTGATTGCTTATCATGATTTCAAACAACCAAACTCTTTTTGAAAAATCTCAACAACTCATCCCTGGTGGCGTAAACTCCCCTGTACGTGCTTTTCGTAGCGTAGGCGGCACGCCCGTGTTCTTTAAAAAAGGTTTAGGCTCAAGGCTTTGGGATGTGGATGGCAAAGAGTACATTGATTACATCAACTCATGGGGACCGATGATTGTTGGCCATGCGCATCCAGACGTAATTGCGGCGGTGCAAGCAGCAGCAGCAAATAGCTTGTCATTTGGTGCGCCTACAGGCTTGGAGCTTGAAATTGCTGAACTTATTTACAAGCTCGTACCTAGCATGGAGCAAGTGCGTTTAGTGAGTAGTGGCACAGAAGCCACGATGAGTGCAATTCGTGTTGCGCGTGGGTTTACAGGGCGCGATAAAATTGTAAAATTTGAAGGCTGCTACCACGGACACTCTGATGGTTTATTGGTGAAAGCGGGTTCTGGTTTGCTCACTTTTGGTGAACCTGACTCAGGTGGTGTGCCAGCAAGTATAGCGGCGCATACGCTCACTTTAGAGTATAACAATATCCAGCAATTGCACGATTTATTTAAGCAATCGGGTGATGAAATTGCCTGCGTGATTATTGAGCCAGTCGTTGGCAATATGAATTTAATTGTGCCGCACATGGAATTCTTACAAACCCTGCGCGAACTTTGCACTAAGCACGGCACCGTGTTGATTTTTGATGAGGTGATGACAGGCTTTCGCGTTGCCTTGGGTGGCGCGCAAGCACTTTACAACATCAAACCAGATATGACCACGCTAGGTAAAGTTATTGGTGGCGGCTTGCCAGTCGGCGCATTTGGTGGGCGTAAAGACATTATGCAATGCTTAGCACCTGTGGGTAAGGTTTATCAAGCAGGCACGTTGTCGGGCAACCCTGTTGCGGTGACGGCTGGCTTAAAAACTTTGGAGTTAATTCAAGCACCAGATTTTCATGCAAAATTAACTGCGCAAACGGCCAAATTGATTGATGGTCTTAAAGCCGCCGCATTCGATGCGGGAGTAATATTTAATGCGCAAAGTGTAGGCGGTATGTTTGGTTTATATTTCTGCGAAAAGTGCCCAACTACATATCATGAGATGATGCAGTCGAACAAACAACACTTTAATCAGTTCTTCCATAGTATGTTAGATCAAGGCATTTATCTTGGACCATCCGCTTTTGAGGCAGGCTTTGTTTCTGCGGCGCATAGTGATGAAGATATCGCGTTAACTTTGGTAGCAGCAGAAAAAGCATTTCGGGCGATTGTAGGGTAATTGGTTGTTTGAATGATGCTTCATATTTTTTAATATTTGGCATCTAAATTATTGAACTTATAGGCATTTGGCGGTAAACTTGAAGGTTCCGCTAAATGTTTTGTGATTAGATAATATGGCAACAGATTTAAGTACTGCAACTGGTTTAAAAAATATTTCAGAGGCATCACCTCAGCATTATTCAGGTCAGCCTGCGCAGCAGGGGTTATATACGCCTTCCAACGAGCGCGATGCTTGTGGTGTGGGCTTTGTGGCGCATATTAAAGGTGCAAAAAGCCACAAAATTGTGCAGCAAGGCTTGGAGTTGCTCACTAATTTAACGCACCGTGGTGCTACTGGGTATGACCCTAAATTGGGTGATGGTGCAGGCCTGCTCATGCAGATGCCAGATGCGTTCATGCGTAAAGAGGCGGCAAAGCTTAATATCAATCTGCCCGCCGCTGGGCAATATGCAGTAGGTAATGTTTTTCTGCCGCAAGATGTGAAAAATCGCGCTGCATGTGAAGCTTTATTTACAAAAATCATCGCGGAAGAAAATCAAACATTATTGGGCTGGCGTGATGTGCCAGTTGATAACAGCAACATCGCTCAAGCTGCGCGTGATGTTGAGCCGACCATGCGTCAGGTATTTATTGCGTCAACTAGCACAGACCAAAATGTATTCGAGCGCAAATTATTTGTGATTCGCAAACGTATTGAGCACGCAGTACGCGCACTTGAATTAAAAGACAGCGCAGCGTTCTATATGCCCTCATTGTCATCACGCACGATTGTTTACAAAGGCATGTTGCTTGCCAATGAAGTAGGTGTGTATTACAAAGACTTAAACGACGAGAGCGTGGTTTCAGCACTTGCGCTAGTACATCAGCGATTTTCAACCAATACATTCCCCGCTTGGGATTTAGCACATCCATTTCGCATGATTGCGCACAACGGTGAAATCAATACCGTTCAAGGTAATGTGAACTGGATGGCGGCGCGTCATGAAGCGATGCGCTCTAGCGTGATTGGTGAAGATTTAGAAAAGCTGTGGCCTTTGATTGCCGAAGGTCAATCTGATTCAGCTTGTTTTGATAACTGTTTAGAGTTGTTAGTTGCGGGTGGTTACAGCTTACCTCACGCAATGATGATGTTGATTCCAGAAGCTTGGGGCAACAATCCGCTGATGGATGAAAACCGCCGTGCATTCTACGAATACCACGCGGCATTGATGGAGCCATGGGATGGTCCAGCAGCGGTGGCATTTACTGATGGTCGCATGATTGGCGCAACTTTAGACCGTAACGGTTTGCGTCCAGCGCGTTATTTGGTGACTGATGACGACCTCGTGATGATGGCGTCTGAAATGGGCGTGTTGACGTTCCCGCAAGAGAAAATCGTTAAAAAATGGCGTTTGCAACCAGGTAAGATGTTGCTGATTGACATGGAGCAGGGGCGTATTATTGATGATGAAGAAGTCAAAAATGAGCTTGCTACAGCAAAACCCTATAAACAATGGTTGACCGACTCTCGTCACACTTTGAGCATATTGCCTAAAGTAGAAGGTGGCTTGCAGATGGCAGTGGATGTGTTAGACGCACAGCAAGCCTTTGGTTATACGCAAGAAGATATTAAATTTGTGTTGCAACCCATGGTGCAGAATGGCGAAGAAGGTTCGGGTTCAATGGGTAATGACGCTGCATTGCCAGTGTTGTCGGCCAAACCAAAAGTGTTATACAACTACTTTAAACAGTTGTTTGCACAAGTGACTAACCCGCCAATCGATCCGATTCGTGAAGAATTGGTGATGTCGCTGGTGACGTTTATTGGTCCTAAACCAAACTTGTTAGGCGTAGATGAAACAACCCCGCCAATGCGTTTAGAAGCAAGTCAGCCAGTGTTGCTATTGGAGGAGTTGGAACAACTAAAAGCGATTGCGACACTGACTCAAAACCAATATAAATCATTGGTGTTAGATATTACCTACCCAGCTTTGCTGGGCAAGGCTGGTATGGCAGATGCACTGCAAGCTTTAACTGATGCGGCTTCTAAGGCTGTGCATGATGGTTATAACATCTTAATTTTATCTGACCGTAGCGTGAGTCAAGATTGTGTGGCGATTCCAGCGTTATTAGCTTGTTCAGCTACGCATGAGCATTTGGTTAAAGCAGGTTTGCGCACCAGCACAGGCTTGGTGGTAGATACAGGCTCAGCACGTGAAGTGCATCATTTTGCCTTATTGGCAGGCTACGGTGCAGAGGCCGTGTGTCCGTGGCTCACGTTTGAGACGATCAAAGGCATGACGGTGGATACTTACACCGCAAATAAGAACTTTGTGAAAGCCATCAGCAAGGGCTTGTATAAAGTCATGTCAAAAATGGGCATTTCTACCTATCAATCTTACTGTGGTGCACAGATTTTTGAAGCAATCGGCTTGAATAGCCAATTTGTTGCGCAGTATTTCACAGGTACGGTTTCACAAATTGAAGGCATTGGGTTGGCACAAGTGGCTGAAGAATCAGTACGTTTGCACACTGCGGCCTTTGGTGCAGACCCCGTATTAGCGAATAGTTTAGATGCAGGTGGCGAGTACGCCTTCCGCGTACGTGGTGAAGAGCATACTTGGACACCAGATTCGATTGCAAAACTGCAAAATGCAACGCGCACAGGCAAGTATGAAACTTACAAAGAATACGCTAAGCTGATTAACGACCAAACACGCCGTCACATGACATTACGTGGTTTGTTTGAAATAAAATCAGCAGGTGCTGCAATTCCGTTAGACCAAGTGGAGCCTGCTTCAGCAATCGTGAAACGCTTTGCTACAGGGGCGATGTCTTTAGGTTCCATTTCTACTGAAGCACACGCAACACTCGCGATTGCCATGAACCGTATTGGTGGTAAATCCAACACGGGTGAAGGTGGCGAAGACGCAAAACGCTTTATTCCAGTGGCAAATGCCACCACCATGGCCGCAGTGTTGGGTGGCAATTTGATTGAAAAAGACATTCCGTTAAAAGCGGGTGACTCCATGCGTTCAAGCATCAAGCAAGTGGCATCAGGTCGCTTTGGTGTCACGGCTGAATACTTGGCCAATGCCGATCAAATTCAAATCAAAATGGCGCAAGGTGCAAAACCTGGTGAAGGTGGTCAATTACCAGGTCATAAAGTGTCTGAGTACATCGCTAAATTGCGTTTCTCAGTACCAGGTGTGGGTTTGATTTCACCCCCGCCACACCACGATATTTACTCAATTGAAGATTTAGCCCAGTTAATCCATGACCTAAAAAATGCAAACCCTAAAGCTTCTATTTCAGTGAAACTCGTATCTGAAACAGGCGTGGGCACCGTGGCTGCGGGTGTGGCAAAAGCAAAATCTGACCACATTGTAATTGCAGGGCATGACGGCGGTACTGGTGCATCACCAATCTCGTCAATCAAACATGCTGGTACACCATGGGAATTAGGCTTATCAGAAACACAGCAAACTTTAGTGTTAAATCAATTGCGTGGTCGCGTGATTGTGCAGGTTGATGGGCAGATCAAAACAGGCCGCGATGTAGTCATCGGTGCCCTTTTAGGGGCGGATGAATTCGGTTTTGCAACCGCGCCGCTAGTGGTTGAAGGCTGTATCATGATGCGTAAGTGTCATTTGAACACCTGCCCAGTAGGTGTTGCGACACAAGACCCTGAATTGCGTAAACGCTTTACAGGTCAGCCAGAGCATGTGGTGAATTACTTCTTCTTTGTGGCTGAAGAAGTCCGCGAGCTGATGGCTTCAATGGGTATCGCGAAATTCGAGGATTTAATCGGCCGTCCAGATTTGCTGGATATGCAGGCAGGTATAGAACATTGGAAGATCAACGGTCTGGATTTCAGCAAGGTATTCCATCAACCAGATATGCCAGCGAGCGTTTCACGTAAAAACAACGACGTGCAAGACCATGGCTTAATCAATGCACTGGATAATAAGCTGGTAGCACTAGCAAAACCAGCGTTGGAAAAAGGTGAAAAAGTGGTGTTAGATATTCCCATCACCAATACCAATCGTACTGTGGGTACGATGCTTTCTAACCAAGTGGCGACGCGTTACGGTAACGTTGGCTTACCAAACGATACCATCTGCGTGAATTTCACAGGTACGTCAGGGCAAAGTTTTGCCGCATTCTTGGCTAAAGGTATTACTTTTAATCTCACGGGCGAAGGCAACGACTACGTGGGTAAAGGCTTGTGTGGTGGTCGCATTGTAATTAAGCCTCCCAAAACATTCCGTGGCATTGCGCATGAGAATATCATTGTAGGTAACACCGTGATGTTTGGCGCAACCACGGGTGAAAGTTACTTTAGCGGTGTGGCGGGGGAGCGTTTCTGTGTGCGTAACTCAGGTGCAACTGCCGTAGTTGAAGGCACAGGTAATCACGGTTGTGAGTACATGACTGGCGGCACTGTCGTGGTGCTAGGGGTCACAGGCTTAAACTTTGCCGCAGGCATGAGTGGTGGCGTGGCGTATGTGTATGATGAAGACGGCATGTTTGCTAAGCGTTGCAATATGGGCATGGTAACCTTAGAGAAAGTAGAGGCGGCAGAAGCTTCAGTGGGTAAAGTGCAGCATCTAAACCAGCCTGATGAAGTCACCCTTAGAACCTTGATTGAAAATCATGCAAACTTGACTGATAGCACACGCGCCAAAGCACTGCTCGCCAATTGGGAAGCTTCACGTGCGAAATTTGTAAAAGTCATGCCAAATGAATATAAACGCGCCTTAACAGAATTGGCCGCAGTAGCAAGTAAGGAAGCAGCATAATGGGAAAAGCAACGGGATTTATGGAATTTGAGCGTCTCTCAGAGGCAAACTTGCCAGTCGCAGAGCGCGTAAAAAATTATAAAGAGTTTGTGTTACATCTCACCGATGACCAAGCCAAGCAACAAGGCGCACGTTGTATGGATTGTGGCATTCCATTTTGTACTTCAGGCTGCCCAATTAACAATATTATTCCTGATTTTAACGACTTGGTTTACAACCAAGACTGGAAAACAGCGATTGATGTGCTGCACTCAACCAATAACTTTCCTGAATTTACTGGTCGTATTTGCCCTGCCCCATGCGAAGCTGCTTGTACGCTCAATATCAATGCGGATGCTGTAGGCATTAAATCGATTGAACATGCAATTATTGATAAAGCTTGGGAAAATGATTGGGTGCAACCGCAAATCAACCCCAATAAAACAGGTAAAAAAATTGCGATTGTAGGCTCAGGCCCTGCTGGGTTGGCAGCAGCACAGCAATTGGCGCGTGCAGGTCACAGCGTGGTGGTGTTGGAAAAAAATAGCCGTATCGGTGGTTTGCTACGCTACGGCATCCCAGATTTTAAAATGGAAAAGTCGCACATTGACCGCCGTATGGCGCAAATGGCAGCCGAAGGCGTGGAGTTCCGCGTGAGTCAACACGTGGGTGAAAACGTGAGTGCGGATGCGTTAGTGGCTGAATTCGACGCAGTATTGTTAGCCGCAGGCGCAGAGCAGCCACGTGATTTGCCTGTTACAGGTCGTGAGCTGGATGGCGTGCATTTTGCGATGGATTTTTTAACGCCGCAGAATAAAGTGAATGCAGGCGATGAAATCCCTAATCAAATCAGAGCAACAGGTAAACATGTTGTGGTGATTGGCGGCGGTGACACAGGTTCTGATTGCGTAGGTACATCAAACCGTCATGGTGCAGTGAGCGTTACACAATTTGAATTGATGCCGCAACCGCCTGAAAAAGAGAACAAAGAGCTGGTATGGCCAAATTGGCCACTCAAACTGCGTACTTCAAGCTCACATGAAGAAGGTGCGAACCGCGACTGGTCAGTTACCACCAAAGAGCTTATTGGTGAAAATGGCAAAGTAGTGGCACTGAAGGGCGCACGTGTGGAGTGGAAAGACGGAAAAATGACTGAAATTGCGGGTTCAGAATTTACCATTCCAGCTGATTTGGTGTTTTTAGCCATGGGCTTTGTTTCACCAGTACAAAAACTGTTAGAGGCTTTTGGGGTAGAAAAAGATCAGCGCGGCAATGCAAATGCCACTACTGAAGGTGCAAAAAGCTACCAAACCAGCAAAGCAAAAGTATTTGCTGCAGGCGATGTGCGCCGTGGACAATCTTTAGTGGTTTGGGCGATTCGCGAAGGTCGTCAAGCTGCGTGCGCTGTGGATACATTTTTAATGGGCTCATCTGACCTACCACGCTAATGGTGCGGCTTAAGCCGCACTGCTCGGTAAAAATACGGCGGATCGCGTAAAGGCATCCGCTGTATTTTTATTAACCGTCCATACTACCAATCAACTTGGTCAATCTCCAACATTAAGCGATGCGTATTGATTAACGCCGCGATTATCTTTTGATAATGCACAATATCTTCATGGTTTAAGGCACCACCTTTGCGGTCTTTTAACCATTTTTGCGCGGGCTGGTAGCCGCCAATGTAAAAGCTCCAAGCTAGTTCTGGCACGTTTTCAAAATACTGTGTGGCGTTAATGTAAACCTTGCCCGCTTCAAAACTTGGTTTATCCACCACATTACTACCACCAATCGGGTAATTAATAGCTATGCTTTGCGAACCAATATTCATGTGAGTCGCAGGGTAATCCTCTAAAAGATGTGTTTGGCGTAACTCGCCACCCAAAGCCACTAATTGCCAAAACGTAGCGGCATCTTTAGGGTAAGGCACACGCGGAAAATCTATTTTTAAAAACTCTTTATAGGTTTCGCGGTAAGTTGGGCTGTGCAACACGGCGTAAATGTAATCTAGCAGGTCAATGGGCGCAAATGCAACTACCCCGTCGCTACGCGCCACCCCTTCATTTTGAAGGGGAATAAACTCAGCGGATAATTCCCCTTCTTTAGAAGGGGTGGATGAGCGAAGCTCAGACGGGGTAGTTGAGGTGGCACGAAGTGACGGAGTAGTTATATTTTGTCTCACAAGCTCAATCACACCACTCAAATTCTTTTTAACTTCAATATCCTGCACATGCAAAACATTCAAACCTAGCCCTTTTAAAAACGTATCGCGTGTTGCATCATATTCTTGTTTATCATCGTGCGAGCTACCGTCAATCTCAACAACCAGCGCACACTCATGACAATAAAAATCAACAATATAGTTTCCAATAACACGCTGTCTGTCAAAATCTAAGCTGTTAAGTTGCTTGTTTTTAACTGCGTTCCAAAATAATACTTCGCTTAAATTGCCTGCTTTGCGTAGCTCACGCGCCTTTTCTTTTAGGGCGGGGTTATAGGGTAGTTCGTTTAACTTCGCAACTACCCCGTCGCTACGCGCCACCCCTTCAACTACCCCGTCTGAGCTTCGCTCATCCACCCCTTCTAAAGAAGGGGAATTAAAACCATTTGCTTCTATTCCCCTTCGGTACGAAGGGGTGGCGCGTAGCGACGGGGTAGTTGCTTTTTCAGCAGTAAATGTAAGCCCCAAACCCTCCGCGATGACGCCCACGATTTGCATATTGAGGTTGGGCTTCTTACGGGTGGTTTCGGCGAGTAAGTCAGTGGAATCGGGGTAGGTGTAGAGTGGGAATAAAAGCCCTGCACCATACTGACCAGCTTGTCCTGTGAAATTTCTATCACATAAATTGCTTGAAATAAAAATTCCATAAAGCTCAGTAATTGCTTGTCTTGGTAACAACAGTGCTAAATTTTCTGACAACATATGTCGCATGACGGAAAATCTATGGCGCACAACTTTTTTTAAGTCATAGCATATATTTCTAGTGTCAAAAGGACGGTAATTGTATATCTCATTGTCACTATCAAAGCGATTGAAACTTACTAAAGCTTCATCGTCATGAGTTGAAATTCCACTTGAATTTATAATGAAAAGTTCATTCAAATTGATAAATTTTTTGTATTGAACTTCTACTTCAAAATCTTTCACCGCAAAGAAATAATCAGGTGCTTTCACTTCCAACTCTTGCCAAGGCATACTCATAATTGCGCCCGCATTCAAAGCGTCATATTTAGCTTCTCGCTTGCCATATAGGCTGTGGTGAAATACTTTGGCTAATTTTTTGCCACCTGCAACTACCCCGTCATCACTACGTGATGCCACTCCTTCATTTTGAAGGGGAATAAATTCAGTGGACAATTCCCCTTCTTTAGAAGGGGTGGCACGAAGTGACGGGGTAGTTGAAGGGGTGGCGCATAGCGACGGGGTAGTTGTTTTACCCGTTTTAACAAACAAGTTAATGCTCACGCCTTGCATAATGTCAAACACGTTTTCATCTTTGCTGCCATCGGGCGCGGTTTCTTTCTTTTTGGCGTTGCCATGCAGGTCTAAAATGTAAATTTCATCAAAACTTTCCAACAAACTTTTACGCATTTGACGATGAATTAAGCCATCTATAAAGCTGTTGTTGCTAATGTAAGCCAACACGCCTTCGCCGTTTTTATCAATAAAATGTTGCCCAAAGCGAATGAATTTAATGTAATCGTCTGATAGCGGCTGTATATTGCGTTCATTCAAATCTTTTTTGTAATCTTTGAGTAAATCTTGTATCCAATCGCTTTTGTTGCTGCTGCTCACGCTATAAGGCGGGTTGCCCATCACCACCATGACAGGCGCATCGCGCTTAATGCGGTTGGCTTCGTTGGCTTCTACGCTTAGATAGTTAAACAGCGGCAAATCGGGCGCGTCGTCGTTTTCTAAACTATTGGTGAGGTAAATGCGCAGGCGGTCTTGTGACGTTTTAACTACCGTTTCTAAAGGCACTACCCCGTCACTTCGTGCCACCCCTTCGTTCCGAAGGGGAATAGAGGCCGATGGTTTTAATTCCCCTTCTTCAGAAGGGGTGGCACGAAGTGACGGGGTAGCCGCGTAAGCGCCAGTTTCTGTCAGCAGCATATCTAGCTTGAGGTGCGCCATGGCGTAGCTGGTCATCAGTAGCTCAAAACCGTTAAGCCGTGGGATTAAATGCTCTTTGACATATTGCGGCCATGCGCCTTGCATATTGGCAAACTGTTTGCCATAAATGTGGCGCACTACTTGCGCTAAAAACGTACCCGTGCCCGTGGCGGGGTCTAGTATTTGTACTTTGTGGATTTCTTTAGTGAGCTTTTCTGTTTTGCCTTTTTTGCCTGCGCCTTGTACTTCTACTGTGATTTGCGTTTTGCTGGTATCGCCCAAGCCTTGTGGTAGCTTAAACTTGGTTTTTAAAATATCATCCACGGCGCGGACGATGAAATTCACCACTGGTTCTGGCGTGTACCAAACACCACGCGCTTTACGCAGTTTTGGGTCGTACTCGGCTAAAAATGTTTCGTAAAAATGTACCACTGGGTCTTGCTGGCGCGTAGCACGGCCAAAGTTTTGCATAATGCTGGCAACATCGGTTGCCAGAAAAATTTGCACCAATTCTTCTACTATCCAAAGCAGGCGTTTACCATCACTATCGTCTAAATTGTAGCCCGCGACCGTGCGAAAAAGCTGCCGCAAAAATGGGTTGCTTTGCGGGATTAACCTTGCCGCTTCTTCACGGCTAAAGTTTTGTAGAGTTGGGTCGTGGTAGCGTGCTGCAAACATGCCGTAGGCAATGGTTTGTGCGTAAATGTCGGCAAAAGCGGCGTTACTGATGTCGTGTATGAGAACGGTTTTAAAAGCTTCATACTGGTTTTTAAGCTCGCTTTGGCTTTGATTGGCATCATCTTCATCTAGTGCTTTGTGTATCACATCGGCCATCAGTTTGGCTTTAGCCGCCATCATTTGCGCAAGTTTTACAGGCGATTTTATGCTTTGTGTGACGGTGAGCGCAAAGTTTTGAATCAGGCTGGCGAATGTATCAAAGTGTTGTGGGTTGGCAAACACTTTGCCGTTGCTCACTGCGCCAATCGCGCAACTGGCTTTTAATTCACCTTGCTTATAAAAGTGAAATTGCAGGTAATCGGTAATAATGAGGTTGTCGAGCGCGGCTTTGTAGCGGTTAAACTGTTCTTGATACGCTTTGCTACCTAGCTCTGCGCCGATGTCTTTCGCCTCAATATAGCCTAGGGGGATGTCTTTGCAGCTTAAAATATAATCAGGCGCACCGCAGTCAATGCGTTTGGGTTCATTGGTAATATCCACATTGGGCAAGAGTGCTTGTAGCAAGTTTTGCAAGTCCCCACGATAACTGTGTTCAGTGGCTTTGCCCGTTTGAAATAACGCGGCAACACGGCGGATATATTCTGCGATGGTCATGGTTAAACTGGCAATTTAATAGGGGTTATAAAAATTTAAGCATTATTCAATGTTTTGAATTTGCTCACGCATTTGTTCAATCAGCACTTTAAGCTCCATAGAGGTTTGCGTGGTTTGCACCGCGACTGATTTTGAGCCCAAGGTATTGGCTTCACGGTTGAGTTCTTGCATTAAAAAGTCTAGGCGTTTACCTGCGGGAGCGTTACTACTTAAGATGCGTTTGACTTCTGAAACGTGGGTGCTAAGTCTGCCGAGTTCTTCATCTACATCAATGCGTTGCGCAAAAAGTACAAGCTCTTGTGCAATGCGTTCTTGGTCTATCGTTTTTAGGGTTTCATGCAGTTTATGTTCAAGTTTTGCTTGGTATTCTTGGTGCAAAGTAGGGAGCAGGGGTTTCACTTGAGCGACTAAGGTTTCAATGTGTTGAATGCGATCTAAAATAATGGCTTTTAATTTTTCACCCTCGCGCACGCGTGAGGCATTTAAATCTTGCAAGCCTTGTTGCACCAGTGTTTTTACTTGCTCGGCTAAGGCCTCGTGGTTGGCTTCTTCATGAATCACTACGCCAGGCCAGCGCAGAATGTCTGCTACACTCAAAGCGCGACTTTGCGGAAATATCGTTTGTGTTTGCGTTTGCAGTTGCGCGAGATGTTTAAGTAGTTGGGTATCAAGCTGTGGGGCTTGCTGAGATTGTGTGCGCTGTATTAAGCTAAGTTTGCACTCAATTTTTCCACGGCTTACGTGGGTGCTAATAAGCTCTCTTATGCTCGGCTCTAGACTTTTTAAGGCATCATCCAGTTTAAAGTTAATATCTAAATAACGGCTATTGACTGCGCGTAGCTCTAATATTAGGGTGGCACTTTCAATGGCTTGCTCTACTGCGGCAAATCCCGTCATGCTAAAAGTCATGGTGTTGAGCTTTCAAAAAATGAGAAATAAATACAATTTAAGGCATGGTATCAAAAGTAAGGGGTTTTTTATAAGAAACGCATACTTTTAGTGCCTGAGTTTTGTGAAATGCACTAAAAAACTTTAATTTACATGCATTACACGTTATATTGGCATTAGTGATGACATTTAAATAAAAGTAACACTTTGCAGGGGTAGGTTTAAATAAAACAATGGCCAAATCAACCGCTACTAAAAATCTTGCGTTGCCAATTGGCTATCAGTTGCATGATTATGAAATTACCAAAGTGTTAAGCTCTGGTGGCTTTAGCTTTGTGTATTTGGCAAGGGATAAAGAAAAAAATGTGGTGGCGATTAAAGAGTATTTGCCAACTTCTCTTGCGTGTCGCGCTGAAAACTCAACGGTGTTTCCTAATTCAGATGATGTGTTATTGTTTAGACATGGGCTGAAATGTTTTTTTGATGAAGGTTTAGCACTGGCTAAAATTGAGCATAAAAACATTGTGCGCGTGGTCAATTTTTTTCGCGCAAATGAAACCGTGTATATGGTGATGCAATACGAGCGTGGTAAATCGTTACAAGATTATATTTTAGGTCAGCCTGAGCCTGTATCTGAAAAGTTTATCCGCCGTGTATTTGGTGAGCTTGCCAATGGCTTGCGTGAAGTACACACTCACAAGCTTTTACACTTAGACATTAAACCCGCCAATATTTACATTCGCCTAGATGGCTCGCCTGTGCTGTTAGATTTTGGCTCATCACGCCAAACCTTAAATGAATTGCCCTCTAAAGTAGCCCCGAGTTTTACGCCAGGATTTGCCTCGCCTGAGCAGTATTACGATAGAAAACTACTCGGACCTTGGAGCGATATTTATAGCATTGGGGCGACGATGTACTCATGCTTAACGCGCACCTCACCCATGGCGGCGAACTTGCGCGTTAAAAAGGACATGCTCACCCCAGCGGTAAATTTGGGTAAAACACAGTATTCGCAAGAGTTGTTATCGCTGATTGATGATTGCTTAAATGTGGATTTTCTTAAACGCCCCCAAAGTGTTTTTTCGTTACAAAAATCATTGCTAGAATATACGCCAAAACCCTCGCCAAAACCTAGCTTGGTGAATAAAATTGCTAATGTATTTAATAAACCTATTTCTATTAAAAAATCATCATGAAATTTACAATCTTTCAAAATAGCCTGCAAGGCCCACGCCCTTATAATCAAGACAGATTAGCTTATTCATACAGCAAAGATGCATTGTTGCTGGTGGTGGCGGATGGCATGGGCGGTCATCGGCATGGTGAACTTGCGGCACAATTAGCGGTAACCACAATGACTGAAGCTTTTCAGCGTTTGGCGGTGCCTGCGTTATCAAGCCCTGCAAAATTCTTAATTGATAATATTCAACAAATTCATGACATGATAGACCAGCTTACGCAAGAGCGTGAGATGCTAGAAGCACCCCGTACCACTATTGTTGCCGCCATTGTGCAGCGGGGCATGTTGTATTGTGCTCATGTGGGAGATTCTCGGCTTTATCACTTTCGGGATAATCATTTGTTATTTCGCACTGAAGACCACTCCATTGTGCAGTCTTTGTATAACAAAGGCATGATTAATAAAAATGAGATGTCCACGCACCCATACCGTCATAAGGTGTTTAGCTGTTTAGGTGGCGATGTACCCCCGAAAATTGACTTGTCAGATAGGCAGGAGTTGATGGAAGGCGATACCATTATGCTTTGTACTGATGGTATATGGGGTGCTATTTCAGATGATCAAATTAAGCAGATACTCAGCGGTACTTCAATCTCAGATAATATTTCTCGTTTATTAACGCAGGCTGAAACGGTGAGCAAGGAAAATGGCGACAACATGAGTGCCATTGGTTTGCAGTGGGGTGATAAACAAAGTAACCCCTTGGCCGTTTCAACCATCACGATGCCCATGGGAACGACCACTACCATTATGAATCCCTCGCAGGCAAGTAATCGTGGTGGTAAGCCCCTTGCCATTACAAATGATGAAATTGAAAAAACAATCAATGAAATACAAGATGCTTTACGCAAAACTAAGCGTGTTAAATAAGCGAGTATTATTTACTAAAAATTAGAAAGTCAGCCATGCAAGTTTTAGTTCGTCCTAGCCAGCGCGCTCAAAATCAATTGCGCCAAGTTGAAATTATCCGCCATTACACCAAACATGCGGAAGGTTCAGTGCTCATTAAATTTGGGGATACGCATGTGCTTTGTACCGCCAGTATTGATGAAAAAGTCCCTAGCTTTTTAAAAGGCAAGGGTCAAGGTTGGGTGACAGCAGAATATGGCATGTTGCCACGTTCTACTGGCAGCCGCATGGATAGAGAAGCAGCCAAAGGTAAACAGTCTGGTCGCACGCAAGAAATTCAACGTTTAATTGGACGCTCTTTACGCGCGATTATTGATTTAGAAAAACTCGGTGAGCGTAGCATTCAAATTGATTGTGACGTGATTCAAGCGGATGGTGGCACTCGTACCGCCAGCATTACAGGAGCTTACGTGGCATTGCACGATGCGATTTCTACACTTATTAAAAACGGCAAACTTACACAAAGCCCGCTCAAGCAAGCAGTTGCTGCGATTTCTGTTGGCGTTTATAAAGGTGCACCAGTACTTGATTTAGACTACATTGAAGATTCTGACTGCGACACTGACATGAATGTCGTGATGACCGCAGATGGCGGTTTTGTGGAAATTCAAGGCACGGCGGAAGGTGAGCCATTTAGCCGTGATGCCATGAATGCCATGCTAGATCTTGCTGCACAAGGTATTGCACAATTGATTAGCAAGCAACAAGAGGTGTTAAGTGCTTAATCAACTGGTGATTGCCACAGGCAACAAAGGCAAATTACGTGAAATTCAGCATATTTTAGCTCCCTTGCAAATTAAGGTGATTCCTCAGTCATCATTTAACGTGCCAGAATGCGAAGAGCCATTTTGTACTTTTATTGAAAACGCGCTTGCCAAAGCGCGCCATGCCAGCCAACACACAGGTTTGCCTGCGCTTGCCGATGATTCTGGCTTGTGTGTTGATGCCCTACAAGGCGCGCCAGGTGTTCTTTCTGCGCGATATGCAGGTAAAAACTCCCCCAATAGCCTGCTCACGCAAGATGAGCGTAATAACGACAAGCTACTACTTGAAATGAGCAGTATTTCAGCGCGCCAAGCGCATTTTTATTGCGTGATGGTGTTAGTTCGCGATGCGCATGATCCAGAGCCCCTTATTGCTGAGGGTAGTTGGCATGGCACGATTTTACGTGAGTATCGTGGCACGGATGGCTTTGGCTACGACCCACTGTTTTTGGATGATAAGACAGGCAAAACCGTTGCTGAATTACCGCTTGAGATTAAAAGTCGCATCAGCCACCGTGGTCACGCCATGGCAAAACTGCTACAAAAATTAGAGCGTTTAAGTACATGAGTTTAAAAGAAAAACCAGCTTGGCCAAAGTGGCTGCGTGATGATGGTAGCGTTGTGGCCTGTACGGAAAAAGTTAAAGTCATGACCGAAAATTTTGATGAAATTAAACAAATCGCCCAAGATGCGCTTGAAGACGGGTTACTCATGGAAGTTTCTGAAGCGCAAATGCGCGAGGCTTTGCACCAGTTGGTGGACTTGTTGGTAAATCCATATCAAAGATAATTCCCTAAATTCTCTCATCTGCAAGTTGGAGGGAGTTGGGCAAGAGGGCTGGTCTTATCAAAAAAATTATCAAAATTAAACCTGCGGAAACATTCAAATCCATCAACCAAATCGCGCCATTGGTTGGTAATGCTACATTTTCAGAGTTGACCAACTCACCACCACTGTCTTTATACATCCACATTCCATGGTGTGTGCGTAAATGTCCTTATTGTGATTTCAACTCGCATGAAAACCGCAACAGTTTAGGTGAGATTCCAGAAGCCGCTTATGTGGATGCGTTGATTGCTGATTTAGAACTTGCCACGCCCAAAGTATGGGGAAAAAAAATTAAATCGGTATTTTTTGGTGGTGGTACGCCGAGTTTGTTTTCACCTGAGGCGATTGACCGAATTTTGAGCCAAGTGCGTGCGCTGACACCGCTTGAGTATGATGCCGAAATTACGCTTGAAGCCAACCCTGGCACGGTGGACATTGCACATTTTGAAGGTTACAAACAAGCGGGGGTGAATCGTTTATCGCTTGGCATACAAAGTTTTAATGCGGATTACCTTAAAGCATTGGGCAGAATTCACGATGATGAACAAGCCATATTGGCGGCAGAGTTAGCACTGACTACCTTTGAGCGTGTTAATTTTGATGTGATGTATGGCTTGCCTAAGCAAACACTTGCTCATGCGCTACAAGATGCACAGCAGGCGGTTGCACTCAGCCCTGAGCATTTATCGTTTTACCATTTAACGCTAGAACCCAACACGCCGTTTTATCGCACGCCGCCGAGTTTGCCTGATGATGACGCAAGTGCTGAAATGCAAATTGCCATTGAAAATTTGCTAGCACAACATGACTATACGCATTATGAAACATCAGCTTTTGCCAAGGCTGGCAAGCAAGCGAAGCATAATCTTAATTATTGGACTTTTGGCGATTATTTAGGCATTGGTGCGGGGGCGCATTCTAAGCTGAGCTATTTTGACAAAATTACCCGCGAAACCCGCCATAAACACCCTAAAGCGTATATGGAGCAGGCGTTGCAAGGCCACGCAATTGAGCGCGAATGGCAAATTGGCTCAGAAGACTTGGGCTTTGAATTTATGATGAACGCGCTACGTTTGATCGAGGGTGTACCCTTAGATTTATTTCAGCAACGCACAGGTTTAAATATTCACACGTTAGAAACTGCCATTAAACAAGCGCAAGCCAAGGGGCTATTGCTGATTGCGCAAAGCACATTAAAACCTACGCCATTGGGGCAGCGGTTCTTAAATGAGCTGTTGGCGTTGTTTCTAGATTAAATTTTTACGCACTTATTTTTTTGCTATTACTAGTAAATCGTTTTGTACAATTTCAGCTTGAATTCGTGCAATCGCCGCTTGTACCTGTGCTGGAGCCGTGCCGCCAATATGATTACGGCTATTGACGGAGCCTTCTAGTGTCAGCACACTATAAACATCTTCACCAATTTCAGTTGCAAATTCTTGTAGAGTTGAAAGTGGTAATTCGCTTAAATCTACTTTTTTATCCACAGCGTGACGCACTGCCAACGCAACGGCTTCATGCGCATCTCTAAATGGCATCCCTTTTTTCACCAAGTAATCCGCTAAATCAGTGGCAGTAGCGTAGCCTTCAAATGCGGCTTTGCGCATATTTTCTTTATTCACCATAAAGCCCGCCTTAACTACCTTGCCACCCTCCACTACTGGCAAACGCAACATATCAGCATAAATTTCAAGTGTCACAAGTAGAGTATCTGCCGTATCAAATAGCGGTTCTTTGTCTTCTTGATTGTCTTTGTTGTAAGCAAGTGGCTGACCTTTCATCAAGGTGAGCAAGGCGGTTAAATGCCCATATACACGTCCTGTTTTGCCGCGCACTAACTCTGGCACGTCTGGATTTTTCTTTTGCGGCATGATAGATGAGCCAGTGCAAAAACGATCTGCAATATCCACAAAAGCAAAGCGTGGTGAGCTCCATAAAATAAGCTCTTCAGATAATCTTGATAAATGCGTCATTACCAATGAAGCGGCAAATGTAAATTCAATCGCAAAATCACGGTCTGAAACTGCATCAAGTGAATTCTCACATACGCCATCAAAGCCCAAAGTCTTAGCCACCATTTCACGGTCTATAGGGTAGCTGGTGCCAGCCAATGCCGCCGCGCCTAGCGGTAAGCGATTGATGCGCTTTCTACAATCTGCAAATCGTGCGGCATCGCGTTTAAGCATTTCCACATACGCCATAAGATGATGCCCAAAGGTCACAGGTTGCGCCACTTGTAAATGCGTAAAGCCTGGTATGATGGTATCAAAATGCGCTTGGGCTAAATCCAGCAGGCTGGCTTGCAGCTTGGTGATGCCTGCAATCACTTGGTCTGTGGTGGCGCGTAACCACAAACGTACATCCGTTGCCACTTGGTCATTACGGCTTCTGCCAGTATGTAAGCGCTTACCTGCATCTCCAATTTTGTCCGTCAGGCGTTTTTCAATATTCAAATGCACATCTTCTAAATCTAGCAACCATTCAAATTGACCCGCTTCAATTTCTTGCAAAATTTCAGCCAAGCCTTGTTCAATGGCTTTTACATCATCTAAGCTAATAATGCCTTGAGCCCCCAGCATTTTCGCGTGTGCTAATGAGCCTTGAATATCATAAGCAGCCAAGCGATAATCAAAACCAACAGAAGCAGTGTATTTTTTCACCAATTCTGCCACTGGCTCATTAAAGCGACCTGACCAGCTTGTGTCTTTTTTATTGAGGGAGTTTGTTTTTTCTATCACTTGAATGACCTGCCTATTTTAAACTTTAAAGTTGAAAGTGCTTTGTTGCATTGTCAAAAATAGAAAATGCTAAATCAGCAAATATGAATATGCGTTAGTATAATGCAAATTAAACTCTTTTTTAGGCGTAATCGTACAAGCGCGTTGCCACTGCAAGTGAATGCGATGAGTGAACATGAAAAATACTAGCCAGATTCCTAACTTTAGCAATTTGGGCGTTATCTTGCGTACGCTCATTATGGTCAATAGCCTATTGGCCTTGGTAGCATTTGGTTTAAGCCATAGTTGGCAAAGTTTTTTTATTAAAATAAGTACACTATCAACATTTGCGCAGCCTATTTTACTTATTTGTCTATTTTTACTGTATGGATGCTACCCGCTGTCAAAAAAACTTGCTTACCGTCATGCTGTTTTGGGGGTATTGAGTTTGGTGTTGTTTACCACCACGGGCATCTATGCTTTTTTTACGCAGTTTTGGCTTTTTAATGACTTACCTAGTCTGACGCGCATTTTATTTGGTGTGACTTTAATCAGTGCCGTGGTGCTGTATTACTTTTATTTGCATCAGCGCGCTTATTCGCCAGCCATTGCTGAGGCGCGCCTACAAGCACTGCAAGCCCGTATTCGCCCGCATTTTTTGTTTAACAGCATCAATGCCGTGCTCTCGCTGATTCGTAGCCAACCCAAACAGGCGGAAACCGCGCTTGAAGACATGGCCGATTTATTTCGCGTATTGATGGCGGATAACCGTGAGTTGGTGCCACTAGCGCAAGAAATTGCCCTGTGCCGCCAGTATTTATCTCTTGAAAAACTACGCTTAGGCGATAGGCTCAACATTGAATGGCACATTGATGCAATGCCCCCAGATGCTTTAATTCCACCCTTAATTTTGCAGCCTTTGCTTGAAAACGCGGTGTATCATGGTATTGAGCCTTTGCCCACAGGTGGTAGGGTGCGTATCCATATTTATACCCAGCAAAAAGAAATTCATTTGGTATTAAAAAACCCATACCAATTACCCAATGGTCATCATCATGGCAATAAAATTGCGTTGAATAATATTAAAGAACGTTTAACGTTGCACTTTGATCTTGAGGCTTCACTCAAGAGTAAGCAAGCCGATGGCGAATATGAGGTTCATATTACCTTACCGCACCAAAAACAAGCCCTATGAACACGCTACTGCACATTCTCATTGCCGATGATGAAACTCCAGCGCGCAACCGCTTGAAAGATTTATTGTCAGATTTTAACAACACGCAGATTGTTGGCGAAGCAAGTAATGGCAAAGAAGCTCTCAACCTCGCCAGCATGTTGACGCCAGATATTGTATTGCTAGACATTCGTATGCCAGAAATGGACGGCATTGAGGCCGCGCAACACTTGCAAAAACTCGCTAAGCCACCCGCCATTATTTTTACTACCGCTTATGATAGCTATGCGTTACAAGCGTTTGACATGAATGCGGTGGATTATTTATTAAAGCCCATTCGTTCAGAACGCTTACAAACCGCTTTGCAAAAGGCGCGCGCCTTATTGCCTAGCCAGCTTGCCGCAATAGTGCCACTCACCCCACAAAGAACTCACCTCAGCATTCATGAGCGTGGGCGCGTGCTATTAGTGCCAATTGCCGATATTATTTATCTACGGGCAGAGCTGAAATACATTACCGTGCGCACGGCTGAGCGTGAATACTTAATTGAAGAATCACTCACGCACCTAGAGCAAGAGTTTAGTACTATTTTTATCCGCTTACACCGCAATTGCTTAGTGGCAAGTGCCGCTATTTTAGGCTATGAAAAACGCGAGTTAAACTTTGATGCACAAGGAAATGTGAATACAGAAAAACAATGGGTGGCTTTGCTTAAGCATATTCCAGATGTGGTGGCAGTCAGCCGCCGTCAGCAACATTTAATTCGTCAAAGTTGAATAATTGTTGCCCATTTAAGTTTTGCTACTCAGCCATTGTCTGCGCCAAAAAATTAAAACCATCACGAGGGCAATGCTGAGCATGATGCTAATTGCCCACCAAAAGCCATGTTTATCTTCTAACCACGGCATGTAATGAAAGTTCATACCAAAAATACCTGCAATCAGGGTGGCTGGCATAAAGAGCATGGCTACTACCGTTAAAGCGCGTAGTTCTAAATTAACGCGCTGACTTACGCTTGCCATATAAATATCCATCATGCCACTTAAGCTGTCTCGAATGGATTCTAGCGATTCAATAAAATTAACGGTGTGGTCATATACATCGCGTAAATAGGGCATGGTAGCGGGTTGAAAAAAGCCTTTTTCATTGCGAGTGAGTGTGTTAATGACTTCACGTAGCGGCCAAACTGCGCGGCGTAGCTCTATGCTCACGTGTTTGAGTTGGTGAATACTGTGTAATTCTGCATTTGTGGGTTTTGTGAGTAATTGTTCTTCTAAGGTTTCGCTAGCCTCGCCTACCTCTTCTAGTACGTTAAAGTATTTATCTACAATGCTATCTAAAAGTGCGTAGGCTAAATAATCAATGCCCAATGTGCGCATTTGCGCTCGGCTAGCACGCAAACGTTCACGCACTGGCTCAAATGCGCCTGTTGAGCGTTCTTGAAAGGTGAGCAAAAAGTTGCTTCCTAGCACCATGCTAATTTGTTCAGAGCTGACGGACATACTTTCCTGATGATAGTAAAACAAACGAGTTTCTAAAAACACATAGTGGTCAAATTCGTCAATTTTAGGGCGTTGTTCTGTGTTAAGAATATCTTCAATCACTAAAGGATGAAGGTTGAAAGCTTCGCCAATTTGTTTAACCAGCGCAACATCATGCACGCCATGAAGGTTTAGCCAGTGCTTTTGGTGTGGGTTGGGTTTGAAGTTTGCGAGTGCTTTAGGAGTGAGTTCGCACTCTGTGATTTCATTTGAATCGTAACTGATTTTGCTGATTTTAGCGGGTTGGTTTTGCTCAGGGGCAACATTACCAATGTAAACTAACGCGCCTGGGGGTAAGCCTGCTTTCCGTGCGTGATGTTTTTTTCTACGAGATAAGTGAATTTTTTTCATAACTGCTTGGGGTTTGCATGTTTATGCATACTATACCGCTTTTAAAGCCCACTGCATAACTACTGCGCTCGCTACGTTATGCAGTGGGCTTTATTGTTGAGGCCTCTTCATCCTAAAAGACCTCAACAAACCCAATTAGCCAGTGCCGATTAAAAATCAGCGCGTGCGCCCAATAGAATAGAACGTTCCCCTGCGGGTGAAATGTCTTTTAAGAAAGAGGAGTGTTCGCGAATTTCTTGATTTAACAGGTTTTTAGCTTTAGCAAAGAGTTCAAAGTTAAATTTTGTAATGGGTAGTTTATAGCTCACCATTGCGGTGACATCTGTGTACCCATCGGTTTTCAGCTCATTTTCAGCAGTTCTATTTTGAGCAAAAGCATGTAGGACATCTAAGCGTGCGCCGATGCGATTGTACTCGTAGCGCAAACCAGTGCCTAAGCGTAATGGCGTAATGCGCGGTAGTGCATCACCATTGTCGCGGTTGGTGGCACGTACATAGTCGCCACGTACGGTTAAATCTAAATGGTCAATTAAGTTAAATTTACCTTCTGCTTCTAAGCCTTTAAAAGTGGCGGAGAGTGCCGAAAATTGGGCGATGGGTAAGCCTGAATCTACATCATTCACGCCCGTTTCCAGCAAGCCTAAAAAGCTACTAAAGCGAGTGTAATACGCCCCAAAGCTAAAAGTGTTTTTGCCTGCCTTCCAACGTAATTGCGCATCTAAGCCGTTTGAGCGTTCTTTGCTAAAGCTGGCGTTACCGACTTCATATTGCCCTGTGGCTAAGTGTGCGCCATCCGCATAAAGCTCAAAATAACTCGGGGCACGTTCGTTGTGCGAGAAGTTAGTGGCAACTGACCAATTGGGCGTGAAGGTGTAAACGCCGCCCAAGGCGTAGCTATAAGCATTAAAGCGGTTAGATTGTGCATTGGCAGCTTTTGCCCAAGCGGCAGCGTCTTGTGAGGTATGCTCAACGCGCCCGCCAAAGCTGAGTTTAAATGCATCTATCGGCAACTCTTCATACACGTATAATGCTTTGCTAGTGGTGCTTACAGGCGGCACAAAAGCTTCATCGCCTAGAGCCTCAAAATCAGTGTTTTGAAATTGAAAGCCTAGCACCCCTTCTATATTACCAATTTTTTCATGACCAAGCTCAATGCTACCTTCTACCCCCTCATTCTTAAAGGTTGTGCCCACTGCGCCATCTTCAATTTCTTGATGTTGGTAATCGGTATAAGCCATACGTGCTTTAACGCGGTTTACAAGTGTGCCTAGCTCTCTAAATTCGGTAGCTACATCCACGCGGTCACTACGCATATCGGCACGTACGGCTTCTTCAGCCACTGTGCCGTAGTTATTTCTAAAACCTGAGTACGATGCCCCTAAATAACCGTTCTCAAAAATAAACGAGGCACCAATAGCACCGCCATCACCGCTGGCACTGCTATTCACGAGCTTGCCTTTATTTTCACGCAAGCTGCCATCAGCACGCGCTTTACGGCTTGAAACAGCATAGCCATTAAGGTCTAAATCGCTGGTTTTTCGTGTGTAAGCATCCGCATGAATGGCAATCGCATTGGTGCCTGCGTCCACCACGCCTGCCAAATTATTTTGGCTATCAGCACCGCCAATGCTGCCTTCTACACGCCCAGTGACTCCATTTAAACTCTCTTTGGGAATGCGATTGTCTGTCGCATTGACTACACCACCCACGGCACTGCCACCATATAGCAAGGCGGCTGGACCACGCACCACATCAATTTGCTCAATAATCAGCGGGTCAATCGTCACGGCATGATCAAAACTTAAAGAGGATGCATCTAGTATGCCTACGCCATTTTGCATAATGCGTACACGTTCTGCATCTAGCCCCCGAATCACTGGGCGTGAAGCGTTAGGTCCAAAATGTGTGGCTGCAACCCCAGGAATACTGTTTAACGTATCGCCTAGCGTGCCTTCTCGGCGAAAAGAGAGTTCGCTTCCATTTAAAGTTGAAACAGGCACAGCGAGCGCATTAGCACTTAAACCAAGCGGATTGCCTGTGACTGAAATTGCTGAAAGCTCAACTGCATCTGGCTCTGTTGCTAGGGCGTGGTGGGTAAAAAGGCAACTGATTGCCAAAAAAAGTACTTTAGGTGCAAAGCGCGTACGCACCTGTAATAAAGATGATTTGTTCATGATAGAACCCTCAAATAAATAGCAAAACTGTTCGGCGTAAAGGCCGAGCGACTCAATAAAAGCTATAAAAGTGAGGGAGGTGCGCGCGCAGCATACGCGGCGTGAGGTGAAGTTAAAGCATTAAAAAAGTAGTGTGATGCAGTTTGAAAGTGGGCATCAAAGGTTGGCAAAGCAAACGCGTGCGATTGCAAACCACTGCCCACTTGCGTGTAAGCAATACATTGCCCGCATTGCTCTGAAGGCGTATTTTTATCGTGTTGGCTATGTTTTTCTGCGGTTGAAAAGTGGCTAATTTCATGCGTGGCAACGCCTATTTGCGTTAAAGCAAATACAAAAACAAGTGCAATTTGAATAAAAAAGCGTTGTAGCATGGGTGAATACTAACTTATTTGCGCACAAATTCAATGCGCGTATCAGAAATGTAACTAATGTTAAGCGCATTCTCTTCTTTAGCAGGCTCGCCAAATTTTGGATGATCAAACATCGGGTCTTCGTCCTCTTCTTTGGCTTGGCTTAAGTTTTTAAAGTCATATAAATCAAAATCAGCCAAGTGTGATGGTTCTACATTGCCAATGGCGCGAAAAATATTATTGATGCGACCTGGTTGCTCAAGCTCCCAAGTGTTGAGCATTTCTTTCACTTTTTGGCGTTGCAAGTGTTCTTGTGAGCCGCATAAATCGCACGGAATAATCGGGAATTCCATTTGCCGCGCATAGCTGGCAATGTCTTTTTCAGCACAATAAGCCAGTGGACGAATCACCATAAACTCACCTTTATTGGTGGATAATTTGGGCGGCATGGCTTTCATTTTTGCGCCAAAAAACATATTTAAAAACAAGGTTTGCACGATGTCATCGCGGTGGTGTCCGAGTGCAATTTTATTCGCGCCCAATTGCTTGGCTGTGGTGTAAATAATGCCACGGCGTAAGCGCGAACACAATGAACACGTGGTTTTACCTTCTGGAATTTTTTCTTTAACAATTGAATAAGTGTCAGCCTCAACAATGCGGTAATCAATGCCTAGTTTTTCAAAATACGCGGGTAAAATATCGGCAGGAAAACCTGGCTGTTTTTGATCTAAATTCATTGCAATGAGCTTAAACTTAATCGGTGCACGCTCTTGTAAAGCCAGCAAAATCATCAGCAAAGCATGCGAGTCTTTGCTTATTAGCACAACTCTGTCCGTTAACTTTGTGTAAAGTTCAATGAATTCATATATAAAATAAAGTATCATGTTTACATAATAATATAAATGTTAACTTTTTTTGGACTTTAAGTTAAATCTTTACATTTTTTCGCTTTAAATTTTATCGAAATTACTTGGCTAAGCATAATATATTAGCAACATGTAATTCAAATTAATTACTCATTACAGTAATGTTCAGAAAAGCAGTTAGTCAAAATGATTAAGTTTAAAGATATGCATATCTTAACTTTGAACTGCTGTCGTTTAAGTTACGATATTAAGTAGCCTCTACTTGATCATTTTAATCCTGAAATAGCATCCAAGAGTATGCTAAACCTGCTTTAGAGACTGGTCAGCGCCTTTGGTTTTACTAATACAAGTGGATTTACTAATCAATGAACTACTACTGGATAGTGAAGATGTTTACTTTGAAGTTTTATGGGAATAATTTAAGTCTTCTGAACTGTGATGAGAGAGGTCATGTTTCGATAGGAAAAGCTAATAACATACCAATAAACGGCTCCTTAATCAGACGTTCATCTATCTATGCTTTGACAACTGCTAACTCTCTAACTAATCTATTTAATAGTTCTTTTGATTGTATATCCTCGCCGACTTCTGAATATGTCATCAATAAAATGGTTATCGGATGAACTCCTAATACACCGGCTATATCCTCAAGCTTTTCTAATGTAATTGACTTCATACCTCTTTCAAGCGTGCTCATATAGGTTCTACTTGATACATCAGAAAAATCTTCTTGCGTAAGCCCACGTTTTTTTCTGATTAACTTTAAAGCCTTGCCAAATGATAAATTTATATCCATAGAGCTTCCTTTTTAATAAGCTCTATATAGCCAAAATGAACACTATAGGACTACAATCTATAGTGTTCATTTAAAGGATTAATTAGATGTTTATTACATCAGAAAAAACGAGAATTAAAAATCCATTTCTTGAAGTGGATCAGTATGGCTGGTCAAAAGTAGATTTAATGCTTTATGCACCGTTGTATTTTTGTAGATACATCGATTATATGGAAGGCGGAGAATTTACGACTACATCTCTTCTATCAAGAGTTTTTCAACTTCGTGATTTATCTAACATGTCTCATGTAACTATTAAAGATGTATATTTGATTAGTCCTGGGCACAAAAATAACACCGAGGGCTGGTTGATGGGTAAAGTTTCCAAAATATTTGTATCAACAGATCATGAATCTAAGAATGGTCCGCCGGTATATAAGATCATTAAAAATGATGGGGCTGAGATTTTCGTTGATGAATGTTTCGAAGTTGATGATGAACAGTTAAGTTATGAAATGATTTTAGATGTAGGGTAAGAAGGACTTGATCAAGATGGCTGCAGCAGCTATGTTGAGTTTATGCTTCAGGCTTAGCGTACCATGGTTTAAATCGTTGAGTTAGGCTAATTTGAGCTCTCAGAAGCCAGCCAACCCAACCATCAAAAAATGGAGGAAACTCATGGGCAGCATCATCAAGGGCTAACCACAACCCATCATATTTTATCAACTTTATCCAAGTTAAGATTTCTTCGTAGCGATAATAATTAGTCTCTTCATTGATTGGAATAATTGGGCATTTATCAACAACTCTTTGTCGCAAATCCTCACTGAAAATCTCTCTCAAAGCCTCCATTCTCTTTATTTCGCGCCACGATGAAGAAATAACCACATCGACTTCCGGATACTCACGAAGCCAATTTTCAAGTAGCGGCAGTTTATTGAAATCGTCCGGATGGCCTGCCGCATTGAGTGCAGAGTGAAGCACACCGTCGAAATCTAGAAAAAGTATCATAATGATTGATCTAAATTGGCTTCAGCAGGATATTCTTCAAACCAATTCACCCGACTATATCTAAATTGATTAAAAGCTTCATCAATACCAATTTCGTGTTTAAGAATTCGTTTTACTACTACTAGCAATGCCGCGACATCTTCAGCAGAACGAATCTCAGCTGGCGCGCATAAAGAGACAGATTTACCATCTTTCCACCATCTCACTACAATACTTGGTTTGACAATAATGTCTGTTTCTTTCCGCACATTTTCTTGTGCGAGCTTTAGTACTGTCGCGAAAGCGTCACTATTTATTTTTGAGGGAAGGGTCAGCCATGCACTTATCTGCTTGCGAGATTTACCTAGTTTTTTATAAATAGGTACAACTGCACTCGTAAGCGCATTTGGAAGTTCGTCTCCAAAGAGAAGCTTCGCTTGTATACATGCTTGACCAGTGACTGCCTCTTGAAATGCCATGCGCGGGTGTTTCAAATATACGGTAATGTAACAACCATTTAACAGAAAGCTAAAGTCTGACCACCAGGTTAAATCAGTAGGTGCTATCTCGGTAAACGAGTGATGACAGAAGATTTTATTCACGAACTCGGACTTTGTTGGTGTAGCACTTTTGAACGCACGCCTGATGTTTTCATAATAATGATTTTTCAATTAAAACATCCTCAGATTTGATTGCACGCTTGGCTTAACTCAACAGTATCTTCAAGTTGAGAAATCTCCTCTTTTGAGGAGAGTGATATTGAAGCTTGGTCACGACTCTTGCCAATAATATCATTCAAACTCTATGGTATTAAATCATTTATAAGTTTTGTTAAGTTATCCATTTCATGAAACTTTATCATGAAAATAACTAATCTAAGTAATTGATATGTATATACAAATCTATGTTTCTGTATTACTAATGCATGAATTAAAATTGCTACGATGGTAATCGTTCTGCGGGCTAGATACTAATAAATGTAAGGGATGCTTTATTCTGATAAAAATATGTTTTTCATATCAAAAAATATTTTGGTCGATGTTTCATCTACAAAGATAACTCCTCAGAGATATAACTGAAAAACAATTGCTGTCAGCTTGGGGTCAGCTTCGCGCTATAAGATGGAATCCATGGTGACAGATAAAGCAACAAATAAATCTCAGCCAGCAATTCTTGATGCAGTACCTATTATTACTTTATTCTTTGGAGGTTTAAATGAACAAATTTTTAGCAACATTGTTGGCTGGCGCATTTGCATTAACATTAGGTGCATCAGCATTTGCCGCTGACGCAGCTAAACCAGCAGAAGCTGTAAAAGCGACAGCAACTAAAGCTGCTGAACCAGTAAAAGTCGAAGCGGCTGCAGTTAAGCCAGCGGCTGAAGCTAAGGCAGCACCTGCAAAAGCAGCGAAAAAACATCATAAACATGCAAAAAAAGCAGTTAAAACAGCAGCACCATCTGATGCCGCAGCAGCGCTAACTGGCAAATAAGATTTAGAAGCCAGATTTAAGTCTAGTCAAATTAAAGCATGTGATAGGGGTAGAGAAATCTACCCCTTTTTTCATTTAAACTTCGTCTTGAAATGATGAATATTGCGATACTTCAAAACCACCTTAGTTTTTTTAGTTTGGAAAAGTATGTTGGATAATGCATACGTTACGAACGGCAGCTTTCAGGAAAGCAAAAATGAGGAGCCAAGGGCAGGTTCGGGCCCATTTGAGACTGTCGCTAATCTTTATCAATCGGCAACTAAGGGGGGACAAAGCTGCCGTTTATCATCGTGAAGTCACGCGTCAAATGGGTAAAACTAATCTGCATTTCACAACCCCCATGATGCAATTGCAAGACCCTAAGCAAACCAAAATTCTGATCGTCACGCTTGCAGAGAAAACACCTGTATTGGAAGCGGCAAACCTTCAATCTGACTTACGACGTGCTGGGATTGAGCCTTGGGCATGGGTGATTAACAACAGTGTTGCAGCAACTGTTACTAACTCGCCTTTGCTACATCAAAGAGCACTTAACGAGCTAGTTGAGATTAATGCAGTGGAGCAAGATTATTCAAAACGATATGCCGTTGTAGCAATGCTTAAAGATGAGCCAATTGGTGTGGCTCGATTACTAGAGTTAGCTGGAAGCAATAATTAAAAGAGCTTCTGAAATGGTAGAGTAACATTCCATCTTTTAATCATCGCAATAGAATTTTTGGGTATTCGTAAAGTTCTGTGTATTGACAAAATTTAAGGTAATGCTACAAAGTAGTTAAATCTCGTAAAATAATGTCGATTTTAGTTTCTAATAGTCCGCTTTATGGCAATCTAATTGATAAGTTATGGGGCAAAAATCGGCCAAAACCTGTCGTTCAAGTCTAGCATATCAACTTCAGAGCTTGTGCAATGAAGGCGGATAAAGCTACATAAAAGGTTGATTAGCAGTTAGGAAAAGTAATTTTAAAACGAGTAGTACCTTTTGATGAAAATACCTGAATATTTCCTCGGTGGGCTTCAATAATCGATTTTGTTATGGCAAGCCCAAGTCCAGCGCCATCACTGGTTTTATGACGGGAAGGATCAACTCTATAAAAGCGATCAAATAACCTAGATAGATGCTCCATCGCTATAGTTTCACCAGAATTTTCAATGGCAAGATTCGTTTCTTCAGGATTGGAATGATCGATGAATACATTAATCGATCCGCCGTTTGGGGTGTGTCTAATGGCATTTGAAAGTAAGTTGCTTATAGCCCTGCGAAGCATTAGCCGGTCACCACTAACAGTACCTTGTCCGGTAAGAATCAGACTTACGCCTTGTTCATCTGCAATCGCTTCGTAGAAACCAAACAGCTCTCGCACTTCTTGAGCTAAGTCTACTATTTCGCTACTTGGTATGATTAACCCATTATCAGCTTTTGCCAGAAAAAGCATATCGGCAATCATACGTGCCAGTCGCTCGTATTCTTCCAAGTTTGAATATAGTACCTCTCGATATTCCTCTGCCGACCTGCCCTTGGATAAAGCCACCTGCGTCTGAGTCATCAAATTGCTGATTGGTGTTCTTAACTCATGAGCTAGGTCAGATGAGAAATCTGATAAGCGATGGAATGAACCCTCAAGGCGCGTCAGCATTTCATTAAAGGCAATCGCAAGATTAGCTAATTCGGGAGGGACAGAGTTTGATGATAAACGATCACTCAAGTGACTTGCCGAAATTCCTTTTGCTACATCTGCCATTTGACGCACTGGAGCCAATCCTCGGCGAGCAGCAACCCAACCTAGCACTATGGTTAATAGAATACCCGCGGTGATTGCCTTCCACAAATTATTATGAAATGCTTTCATGAAGGTCTGATGATGCTCAATATTAATTGCCAGTGCGACTTTGGTCGAGGACTGCCCAGTAATTCCAGTTTCTGCAAATGCAGAAATACCGCGATATATTTTTCCTTCTTGTTCCCACATCACGGGACTGGATTCACTTTCACCAGATAAATCTTTACTTCTAGGTTTCTCAAGAAGGAAGGTGGCAAATGCTGCGTTTGGCGTAGTGAACAATATACGCTGGTCTGGCCCAAGGATTGCTACTGAAAGGTCTGGATGCCCAATTAGCGCGTCAGAAAGAATCTGAGGAACGTTAGTGAGTTCGGATGAAGTTTTGACCTTAGCCAGTGCATGACGGACAAGTTCTAGCTTACCATGAAGCTCCATAAGGTCTTGTTCCTCAAAGTGTGATTCCACCAGAGAACCAACTAGCAGTCCTACTACAAGCAATATTAAAGTCGATGCTGTTGAAAAAAATAGCGTTAGACGTGAAGTAATTGATTTAGGATTCATCATGATTCTGGGATTTCCAATACGTATCCCATGCCCCTGATAGTCTGGATGAGCTTAGGCTCGAATTCATCATCAATTTTTGCACGAAGTCGACGCATTGCAACTTCAATCACATTGGTGTCACTGTCGAAGTTCATGTCCCATACTTGTGATGCAATCAGAGAACGAGGTAGTACCTCACCTTGACGCCGAATTAGCAATTCAAGAAGGGTAAATTCCTTGGCACTAAGGTCGATACGTTTACCTGCTCGTGTGACTCTGCGTCGCAAAATGTCCAATTCCAAGTCAGCAACATGTAGAAGCTCCGGCTCCTTACCTTTACCACGGCGCAACAACGTACGTACTCTTGCAAGCAGCTCAGAAAATGCAAACGGTTTGACGAGGTAATCATCAGCACCAAGCTCCAATCCCTTTACTCTATCCTCAATCTGGTCACGAGCTGAAAGGAATAGCACGGGCATGTGCTTACCCCCTTGCCTGACTCGCTGAAGAACTTGCCAGCCATCTAACTTAGGTAGCATGACATCAAGTACTACAAGATCGTAATCTTCAGTTAATGCTTGATGTACGCCATCGAGTCCATCACGCACTAAATCTACTACAAAGCCTGCTTCGGTTAAACCTTGTTTCAGGTAGTCGCCAGTTTTCTGTTCATCTTCGACTATTAAGACTTTCATCTTTTTCTCTCAGAGATTTATCAACGTGCTAATTGTTGCACGTACCGAGGCAAATTACCCAACATTACAAAATTGTAATGTTGTTGTAAGCAACCGGTAATACGCCGACCATGATAATGGTATTAGTCAAAAGGGTTCAAGTAGGAATTACCTTTTTGTAGTTATCTGTCTTTTTTTTAATTTTAGTTAGGAGTTTTTATTATGAGCAAACACAACATTCACAAAATGATCGGCATTATTGCCATTAGTTGCATTGGCTTGATCTCTGCATCAGCTATCGCTGGTCCGGATAGTTTTCAAAGGGACATGATACAACGTGTTCAGCAAGCTAAGCTTAAACTACAGCAGGCTGAAGCAGCTAAGGGTGCTGAACATAAAAAGCTCTTGGCTGAGCATACGCAGATGATGAAGGAAGATATGGATAAATGCCGAACAATGAAACCGAAGGAAGGATTGTCGGAGAAGGAGCGTGAAGAGTGGTATATCGAGCATAATAAGATCATGCAAGAGATTATGGATCAGATGATGCAAGAGAATCAAATGATGCATAAGATGGACGATATGCCTATGGATTCAGGTGACGCGCACAAGCATTAATTAAGTACTGGGCGGATTAACTTTCGCCCAGCTTCTAGCTATATTTAACTATGTGGCTAATCATTTACAAACAGTGTAAATATGACAACTTGTTTAATTATAAGTCGCATATAGTTATGCGAGTCAGTCCCTTAGCGGGTTTTGTATCAAAATATGAGGGTAATATGTCATTTTTACGATTAGTAGCCGTTGCTGTTATGACAACAGTGCTATTTCCAATAGCTTCTGTGCAGGCAGAAACGCTGCACGAGGCATTAGAGTCTGCTTGGAACAGACAGCCAGCGCAACGTGCAGAAACTGCACGACTGGGTGAGCTTGAAGCCAAACGCCAAGCCACGACCAATTTAACGCCATTACCTAGCTCTATCTCATTGGGGCAGCGTACCGACCAAATTGGCAGTAATGTAGGTCAACGCCAAACCGACATTGAATTCTCTGCACCATTATGGTTACCAGGTCAGCGCGATAGCCAACGTGCCTTGGTAGAGGCTGAAACCAGTCGTTTTAGTGCCACACAAACCTTCACCAAATGGCGTCTTGCAGGTGAAGTGCGTTATTTATGGTGGGCAACGCGTCTCGCACAATCTGAAAAAGACCTCGCCAACCAACGTGTATCAAGTGCTCAAAAATTACTCTCCGATGTCGAGCGAAGGGTAAAAGCCGGTGACTTAGCCAGAGTAGATGCTAATCGTGTCAATGTAGCGTTACAGACGGCTAACATCGCCTTAAAAGATGCTGAAGCGCAAGCTTTCAGAGCAATGCAACAATTTACAGCGCTAACAGGTTTAACGGCTATACCGCAAGAAACTGAATCCGTTAATCTGCAGCCATCCGAAAATCATCCGCAAAAACTGGCAGCACAATCTTTATTCCTGGCACAGAAGCGTTTGGATTTGATACGTTCAACACCAAGAGATGCACCTGAATTGTCCCTTGGCCTTACTCATCAAAAAGACATTTCAAATGACCCTTATAAC
>JABFSF010000038.1 GCA_013140755.1 Methylotenera sp.
GCTTTTATAATACACAGCGTATGCATCAATCATTAGGTTACTTAACACCAGTGGAAATGGAAAGCAGGTATTATGCTCAGTGATGTGCTTAATTTAGCGTGTCCGTCAAATACGGGTTAGCTCAGACTCCATTGATTGCGAAAAGTAGCTCATGTAAAACATGGGGGAAGATAGCTCATAAGAATTACGGGGAAGTTCAGTGAGTGAAAGTCACATTATTCCCGTATTGCATACGGGTTGCTTGCTACTTGCTGGGTCAAACAGTTGCCCTGGAAAGCGTAAGTTGTAGCTAAATGCACCTAGCGTGGCGGAGTTTTCATTCGAGCTGTTTGCTCGGGGTGTCATGTCCAAAGTTTATCAGAAGGAACAGCCGATACAAAAATAACCTTGTAAATTAAACGCATAGCACAATTCAAGGGCGCGTAATTGTGTTAGAATCGCCGCCTTTCAATGAACTGGTAGCAAGTCTATGTCTCGCAATTTAAGAAATATCGCAATTATCGCCCACGTTGACCATGGTAAAACCACCATGGTTGATAAGCTTTTACAACAATCTGGTACTTTTTCATCACACCAAGCCGTTTCTGAGCGCGTGATGGATTCTGGGGATATTGAAAAAGAGCGCGGCATTACTATTCTTGCAAAAAATACAGCACTCACCTATGAAGGCACACACATTAACATTGTGGATACCCCAGGCCATGCGGACTTTGGTGGTGAGGTTGAGCGTGTGTTGGGTATGGTAGATGGCGTTGTATTGCTTGTGGATGCGGTGGAAGGCCCGATGCCACAAACACGATTTGTGACGAAAAAAGCATTAGCTCTTGGTTTAAAACCAATCGTTGTCATCAACAAAGTTGACCGTCCAGGTAGCCGTACTGATTGGGTTATTGACCAAACATTTGATTTGTTTGCGAATTTAGGTGCAACCGATGAGCAGTTGGACTTTCCAGTAGTGTTCGCTTCTGCGCTTAATGGTTTTGCAACTTTAGATATGAAAGTTGCAAATGATAATATGCGCCCCTTGTTTGAAACCATTTTAAGTCATGTTGAGCCACCTAAAGGCAATAGTGATGCACCGTTACAAATGCAAATTTCTGCTTTAGATTACTCAACTTACACAGGGCGTTTAGGCGTTGGTCGTGTACATAATGGTCGCGTTAAGCCTGGTCAAGTGGTTGTGGTCATGAATGAAGATAAGCAAATTGCACAAGGTCGTATCAACCAAGTGCTTGGTTTTAAAGGCTTAGAGCGTATTCCAGTTGAAGAAGCAGAAGCTGGTGATATTGTGATTATTTCTGGTTTAGAAGACATTGGTATTGGTTTCACCATTTGTGATCGGGATAATCCAAAAGGTTTACCACATTTAGGTGTAGATGAGCCAACACTAACCATGGACTTTATGGTGAATACTTCACCGCTTGCGGGTACTGAAGGTAAGTTTGTGACTTCACGCCAAATTCGTGACCGATTAACTAAAGAGTTATTGGTGAATGTGGCTTTACGTGTTGAAGATACACAAGATGCCGATGTGTTCCGTGTTTCTGGTCGCGGTGAGTTGCATTTAACCATTTTGCTTGAAAATATGCGCCGAGAAGGTTTTGAAATGGCGGTAGGTAAACCACGTGTTGTTTACCGTGAAATCAATGGTGAAAAATGCGAGCCTTATGAAATCTTAACGGTGGACGTTGAAGATGAGAATCAAGGTGCAGTGATGGAGGAGTTAGGTCGCCGTCGTGGTGAAATGCAAAATATGGAATCTGACGGTAATGGACGTACTCGCTTGGAATACAAAATCCCTGCACGTGGCTTGATTGGCTTCCAAGGTGAATTTTTAACGCTCACGCGTGGTACGGGCTTGATGGCACATATTTTTGATGAATATGCACCTGTGAAAGCTGATATGCCAGGCCGTCGTAATGGCGTGTTGATTTCAGCTGAGCATGGTGAAGCCGTGGCTTATGCATTATGGAAACTACAAGACCGTGGCCGTATGTTCTCAGTACCAGGCGATAAATTATACGAAGGTATGGTGATTGGCATTCACAGTCGTGATAACGATTTGATTGTGAACCCAATTAAAGGTAAACAGCTCACCAACGTGCGTGCTTCAGGTACCGATGAAGCGGTACGTTTAATTCCACCCGTTGCGTTGTCGTTAGAGTCAGCAGTTGAATTTATTGATGATGATGAATTAGTTGAAATTACACCGAAAAATATTCGTATTCGTAAGCGCTATTTGTTAGAGCATGAACGTAAACGTGCAGCAAAAGAGTAATTGCATCATATGCATTGCAAAAAAAGCCAGCGCAAGCTGGCTTTTTTATCTGTAAGATTTTTTTACAGGTATATCAGCGTTAAAATTGCATCAGCATTGTTCTGATTTCAGCTTCATTCAATCCTTTGCCTATTATTACAATGCGGTTTTCGGGTTTATCTTCAGTCCAGCCTTCTAATAAAGTAGGTGGGTAGGGCGTAAAGTGTACTGCGTGTATAGCGAGTGGTGCAGGCTGATCTGCTGCGTGAATAATGCCTTTGAGGCGTAATAACTTTCCACCGTGTACTTGGCAGAGTTTTAGGATAACAGGTTTTAAGTTACGCCAATTGAGTGGCTTAGGTAGCGTAACAGTAAAGCTACTGATTTCATCATAGTGACTGGTTTGTGGTAGTGTGCCTTTGGGGCGAATTGCTTTAAGTGGCGCACGTAGCCAGCGTTGCGGTTCCGCGCGTTTCCCTGTGGGGTCAAACAAGCCGACATCAATTATCAAATCAGGGGCAATTTCTCCATGTGCAATTTTGTGTTGAGTTGCACCTGCGTTAATTTCAATGAGTTTTTCTTTTAATGCGTTAATTTCATCTGTGCGCGCTAAATCAGTTTTGGTGAGCAGTAACACATCGGCTACGGCGGCTTGTTTGCGAGCCTCTGCATGTTCAGCCAGTTGTTTTAAGCCGTAAACGCTATCAATGGTCACCACTACTGCATCGAGCCTAAATACGCTTTCTATCACAGGCTCATTCATCAAGTTGCCCAAAATTGGGCCAGGGTCAGCCATGCCTGTGGTTTCAATCACTAGGCGATTAAACTCAGGGATGGCTTGCAAAGCGCGCTTAAAAAATAAATCGCGCATGGTGTCAGCCAGCTCGTTTTTAAGTGAGCAACAGATACAACCAGACTCCAATAGCACTGTGTTATCGGCAATGTGTTCGCTATCAACTTGTGTGGCAAGAATATGATCAAGCCCAGTACTACCTAGCTCGTTAATAATCACCGCACTGTCTCTCATAAGCGGGTTTGCCAGTAGTTTGTTGAGTAAAGTGGTTTTGCCGCTACCTAAAAAACCAGTAAGTAAAGTGATGGGAATACGTTGATCCATAAACTGGCTAACTCTCTAATTTGGTATAGATGTTTTTTACCAGTACCACCATTAAATAGTGGTACTGGAGGGTAAATTTATTGATAGGGAAACGACACTTAGCTATCCCAGCCATTGGTATTGGTATAAATTGAAGATCCGCCTAGATGTTCATTCATGGTCATGCCACCTTCAGTGAACACCATTTCTCCATTAGCGTCTGCTTCTACGTGTGCGAGATGGTTATGACCATTTCCTACTTGCCCTGTTTCTGTACTATCGCCTCCTGGCAAATGGTTGGCCATCCATGCGTATAGGTTAAATGTTTTATTGCCTAATACCACTGCGGCAATGTAAGAAACGGCAGCAACAGCTCCTAACACCACGCCGTACTCTATCATAGATTGACCATCTTCATTTTTCAAAAATAACATGATTTGATTCATCTAACTATTCCTTTAATTAACTGTTGAGTTGCCAATGTTTTAGTTTAAGCAGGGCAACATACTGCTTTTGGATAAATTTATGTATTAGAGGCTTGCCATTCAGGAAGTGGGTCAGCTAATAATTTTCAGTCATCCATACCGAGTGCTATTTCTTGCGCGTTTAGCAAACATGCGTCAAAACCCGCAATTATTGGGTCTTTGTTCATTTGCATGCCTATAATCACTATTTCTTGTTGTCTGTTACCATAGGGTTCTTGCCAGCGGTCTTGATCATTTGCAGTTGTTCTTTGTCCTCAGGCCAGTATTCTTTAGGGGAGACTGTCCACCAAAAACCAGCAGGTTCTGATATTGTTATCGCACCCGCTTGTGACCAATTTAAACAGTTGCTATCCAAAAATGGCCTTTTGGGCGTATGACCCCAGCCCATTCTTGGTTTAACTAGACCCATAACCGTTGCGGGTGAAATGGCTTGCGTGCCTGATAAACAAAACTTGATATGCCATATTTTTCGGTTTCTGGCACATGTTCACCCGCGTAGTTCTTGTAGCCAGCCAAGTGCATTGGCGGCATCGTCAAAGTTAAACTTACCTGTGTTCATTACATGCGCAATATGCGCAAGCGGTACCTTGCCAAAACTTGCGCGACCAATCTTGCTAGAAGGACTGAAAATACGCAATCCATCAACTTGACTAAAATAATTTGTAGAAGTGTCATTTGGAAACGCTGAAAAGCAACAATGTTGCATTTTAGCGTGGCAGGCAAGAAAATGCAACATAATTGCATTTTTTTGTATGTTAAATGATGGGGTTAGAAAAAGAAAACTTATTCACGAAAGAGGCAGAAACTACAAAATTGAACAGCGTTAAATAGGCTTTTACAACTTACTCAGTAGTAGAAAAAAAGCAGTCTTCACACAATCCTTTGAAATGAATATCTATCGCTTCAACGTGATATTTTTCTAAAATAGATTTAGAGAAATGTGGCGATAATTCATGAATACATGAAATTTTTCCACAATTGATGCATTGCAAATGTGCGTGATGGTGTGCGTCTTGATCGTGTGCATGAAGTGAGAGTTGGTACTTCCAAGCGCGATTATCGGTTGAAATCTTGTGAATGATGCGATGTTCACTGAGCCAATCAAGCACACGGTAAATTGTGACGCGGTTAAACTCTTTTTGACTCGTCATTTGTGCCAAAATTTCAGGCTGGCTCAATGCGTTGGTCGCGTTGATTAAGGTGTTTAACACGGCAATACGCGCCTTAGTTGGTTTTAACTGCGCATTGTTAAGTATCTCGACGCTGTTCATGTTGCGTGTTTTTATTATAAGCCTTGGCTTGCTAAGTAATCTTCGTAATTGCCTGTAAAGTCCACAATGCCATCCGCTTTGATTTCAATAATGCGTGTGGCGATTGAGCTGACAAATTCACGGTCATGACTGACAAAAAACAAAGTGCCTTTGTATTTATCGAGCGCAGTATTGAGTGCTTCGATTGACTCCATGTCCATGTGATTGGTGGGTTCATCCATCAGCAATACATTGGTGCGACCTAACATGAGCTTGCCATACAACATACGGCCTTTCTCGCCACCAGACAGCACTTTTACTGACTTTTTGGTATCTTCACCAGAAAATAATAATCGACCTAACATGCTACGTACGGCTTGGTCATCATCCCCTTGTTGTCTAAATTTAGTCATCCATTCAAACAAGTCTTCGCCATCTTCAAACTCATACTCGTGGTCTTGCGCAAAATAGCCAATTTGTGCTTTTTCTGCCCATTTCACTTCGCCATGTTTAGGCTGTAAATCGGCCGCTAAGCAGCGTAAAAAGGTGGTTTTACCAATACCGTTTTCACCGATAATCGCCACTTTTTCACCTGCTTCAAACATCATATCGACATCATTGAATAATATGCGATCAAAACCATGGCTTAGTTTTTTTAGCTCAACTGCGTTACGGTGCAGTTTGTTGCGCTCGTCATATTCAAAGCGAATAAATGGATATTGACGGCTGGAAGGTTTAAATTCTTCAATTTTGATTTTATCAATTTGTTTAGCACGGCTGGTGGCTTGTTTGGCTTTAGAAGCGTTGGCAGAAAAGCGGCGTACAAAGTCTTGCAAATCGGCAATTTGCTGCTTGGCTTTGGCGTTATCTTTGGCTTGTTGCGCGCGCGCAGCGGTGCTAGCTTCCATGTAATCATCATAATTACCTGGGTAAACCGTAATTTTCCCGTAATCCATATCGCAAGTATGCGTACAGACTTGGTTTAAAAAGTGGCGATCATGCGAAATAATCACCATGGTGCAATCGCGATTATTCAGCACATCTTCAAGCCAGCGAATAGTGTTGATGTCCAGATTGTTGGTGGGCTCATCAAGTAGCAAAATATCTGGATTAGCAAACAAGGCTTGCACTAATAACACGCGCAATTTCCAGCCTGGCGCAACGGCACTCATCAGCCCAGTGTGTTGCTCAATAGGGATGCCTACGCCCATGAGTAGTTCACCAGCGCGGGCTTCTGCGGTGTAGCCGTCAAATTCGGCAAACACGCCTTCTAACTCTGCAGCGCGCATGTAGTCGTCTTCAGTTGCTTCTAAATTGGCGTAAATAGCATCGCGTTCTCGCATGGCCTTCCACATTTGCTCGTGACCCATCATTACCACATCGAGCACGCGCTGATCTTCATAAGCAAATTGGTCTTGCTTTAAGAATGCCATGCGTTCGTTACTATCAATCGTCACATTACCAGCACTAGGCGTTAATACGCCCGCTAGAATTTTCATAAATGTGGATTTTCCACAGCCATTCGCGCCAATTAAACCATAGCGGTTATTGTCACCAAACTTAACAGAAACGTTTTCAAACAGCGGCTTAGCACCAAACTGCATGGTGATATTATTTGCAATTAACATATTTTTCTCTAATTATTTAAACCTGTTATAAACCACGACTTCATCGTAATCAAGCTGGCCACCACGTGGTTGAGCTGGTTTTAATGCCTTACCTACCACCACAAACATGGCTGGGGTATGGTCAGCGGGCAGGTGAATGAGCTTGGCGACAGCATCAAAATCAAAACCATCCATTGGGCAGGTGTCATAGCCCATTTCCTTGGCTGCAAGCATGAGTGTTTGTGCTGCCATGCCGCAAGAACGCATGGCTTCATCACGCTGCACTTGCTCGCGACCAGTGTAATATTGGCCAATCATCGGGATTAAAAAATCTTGCGTGGCTTGTGGTGCGTTTACCCAATAGCGCTCAGGTTGTTTTGCCCACGCTTTTAAATCAGCCGTGAGTACAATTAACAGCGAGGCTTCTTCTACCTGTGCTTGATCCCAGCTGGCTTTGCGAATTTCTTTGCGCAAAGTAGGGTCTGTCACCACTACAAAGCGCCAATTCTGGATGTTAAAAGCCGTAGGGGTAAGCATCGCTAATGACATGAGTTGGGTAATTTCAGCCTCTGTCATTTTGTGCGTTGGGTCGTAAGCTTTTACCGAGCGGCGCTGTTTAACGGCTTCAATGACGTTCATATGCGGTTTCTTCCCTAATGTTTAATATTGAATCGCTGTAATCACCAATTTGGTGTTACCAGCGGGGCGTACCCATGTGACTTCATCGCCCACTTTATGGCCAATCAATGCTTTTGCCAATGGTGAACTCCAGCTTACTTTGTTAGCGTGAATATCCGCTTCATCTTCCCCAACAATGGCAAATTGCAGTGTTTGGCCTGCTTCATCCTCTACGCTCACCATCGCGCCAAACACCACATGGTCGGCATTCGGGTCAGGCTGTGTAAGAGTGGCACTTTCTAATCGTGCTTCTAGGTAGCGTAAATCGCGCTCAATTGCGCCCAGTTTTTGCTGCGCCATAGGGTCTTCTTTATTCGCAGATAATGCACGGTGCTCATTTTCAAGCGCTTCAGCTTGTGCTTTTAATTGCGCTAAACCTGCAGCTGTGACGTAGTTGGGCAATGCGCTAATCGGGCGCTCTGGTAGGTCTGTCCCCGCCAGTTCTAAGTCATCTTCTTTTACAAAACCTCTGCTCATCCATTACTCCCATTCGATGGTGGCTGGTGGTTTGCCAGATACATCATAAACCACACGGTTGATGCCGCGTACTTCATTGATAATGCGGTTTGAAACGCGGCCAAGTAAGCTGTAAGGCAATTCTGCCCAGTGCGCTGTCATAAAGTCACTGGTTACTACCGCGCGTAGGGCTACTACGTAATCATAGGTGCGGCCATCTCCCATCACGCCCACTGATTTTACTGGTAAGAACACAGTAAAAGCTTGGCTGGTAAGGTCATACCATGATTTACCTGTTTTATCGTCAATTGTTGCGCGTAGCTCTTCAATAAAAATTGCATCGGCACGGCGCAATAAATCGGCATACTCTTTTTTAATTTCCCCTAGAATACGCACGCCTAAACCTGGGCCTGGGAAAGGGTGGCGATACACCATATCCGCTGGTAAGCCCAGCGCCACGCCAAGCTCGCGGACTTCGTCTTTAAATAAATCGCGTAGCGGCTCTAATAGTTTTAAGCCTAACTGTTCTGGCAAGCCGCCCACATTATGGTGACTTTTAATGGTGACGGCTTTTTTAGATTTAGCACCACCTGATTCAATCACATCAGGGTAAATCGTGCCTTGTGCTAAGAAAGTTGCGCCTTTATGGCCTGCTGTGCCAGCTTTGAGCTTAGCTGCTTCATTTTTAAACACTTCTACAAATTCACGACCAATGATTTTACGTTTGGCTTCAGGGTCGCTCACCCCAGCTAAGTGTCCCATAAACTGGTCTGTGGCATCTACGCGAATCACATTCACATGTAAGCGCCCTGCAAACATCTCCATGACCATATCGCCTTCATTCAAGCGCAATAAACCGTGATCCACAAATACGCAAGTGAGTTGGTCGCCAATGGCGCGGTGGATTAAAGCGGCGGCTACGCTAGAATCCACACCACCTGAAAGCCCTAAAATCACTTCTTCATCGCCTACTTGGGCTTTAATTTTAGCCACCGCTTCAGCAATGTGATCTTTCATAATCCAGTCAGGTTTGGCTCCACAAATCTCCAACACAAAGCGTTCTAACATGGCTTGACCAAGTTTTGTGTGCGTCACTTCTGGGTGAAATTGAACACCATAAAATTTGCGATTTTCATCAGCAAACGCGGCAATCGGTGTGGTTTCGTTGCTGGCGATGATTTTAAAATTTGGCGGCAATTCAGTAACTTTATCGCCGTGGCTCATCCAAACATCCAGCAAGCCGTGACCCTCTGCGTTCACGCGGTCTTGAATATCTTTAAATAATGCAGAATGCCCACGTGCGCGAATTTCTGCGTAAACAAATTCACGTTTGGTGCCAGCTTCTACCTTACCGCCTAATTGTTGCGCCATTGTTTGCATTCCGTAGCAAATGCCTAATACAGGCACACTCAACTCAAACACGGCTTGCGGCGCGGTGTCAGACTCTTGCTCATAAGCACTAGCGTGGCTACCAGAA
>JABFSF010000109.1 GCA_013140755.1 Methylotenera sp.
TTAAACTGGCTGGATTTAGGGCTATTTGATGAATCATCCAATCATTTCTTTGTTCTTCACTATGGGCCGAACTAGACTTTATCCTGATTAATTTACATCAGGACAGGTACTAAGAAAACGAAATAAACGGTATCAATCTTACCGCTCTCGCCCCGCCTCATGAAACGCCTTGCTGATCGGTGACAGCAGGTATTCCATCACAGTCTGGTCCGCGAGTTTGATTTCAGCCACCACCTGCATACCGGGGGCAAGATGCAGTTTATCCTGCTCGATCTCCAGACTCTGCTTACTCAGTTGGATGATAGTGCGATAAGCGAGTTGTGTGGTTGAGCCTGAAGTAGCTTGTGTGTTGTCAGTGCCGTTCTGGTTACCGTTAGTTGCTGATTTATCCGTAGCATCTGCACTCACTTGCAATACCTTGCCATCCACCATGCCGTATTTCTGGAACGGGTAAGCCGAGAGTTTTACTTTGACAGCTTGGTTTTGTCTTACAAAACCAGCGTCTTCATTCTTGAGCCAGACTTCCGCTTGCAGGGCTTCGTTGTTAGGTACCAAGGTCATGAGTACAGTGCCGGGTGAGACCACGGTGCCTGGCGTGTGGGTGGCGAGGTCTTTGACGATGCCAGCCTGCGGCGCTTTGAGTTCCAGCAGGCTGTTCTTGTGTGATTGCTTGGCCCATTCCTGTTCCAAGCGTAGATATTCCGCATAAGTGGTCACACGTTCCGTTTCCAGCTTTTGACGGTAGGCGGATTGAATTTGATTGAGGCGCTTTTGGGATTGCGCAATGCTGGCTTGCAGGCTCTTGGCATTGAACTCTTGTGCACGCAGGTCTTGTTCGGCTTCAATGCGTTCACGCTGTTTCTCTTGTCCCATCAGTTTACCGGCAAAGCCATCTTTGACCAGTTTATTGTAAGCGGCTTCTTGCGCCTGATAGCTGGGGAGGGTCTGCTCCAGCTTGTGTTGTATCTCCTGGGTAGCGCTTAGGTCACTGTAAGCTTTTTGCAGGCTGGCTTTCTCGGTTGCGATGTCATCTTCATAGGCACGACGGTTGGATTGATAAGAGGCGTAGATGCGATTGAATAATTCATTATCGTCATTGGGCTTTCGTTTGAGTGGCTGGTTGGCCAGCTCAGCCTCGATGCGACGCAGTTCCAGAGATTTGTGTTGCAGTGATGATTGCAGGGCTTTGCTGTCTGCTTCAGATAGATTTGCATCCATGCGGATGAGTACTTGATCTTTGCTGACGGCTTGACCTTCTTTAATCGCGATCTCACGCACAATACCAGCTTCTGATGGTTGCACGATTTTGATGTAACTGACGGGTACCAGTTTACCTTCAGCGACAGACACCACATCTAATCGACCGAAGATCGCCCAGATCAGCATCACCAACAATAAGAGTAGAACGCCACGTAGCACCATGCGCGGCAATGGTGATGGTGGGCGTTCTTGTACACCGAGTATCCCGGGAGAGAAATTAAAGTGATCTAGGTTAAATGATGGTTGATCATTGCCAATCTCTTTGATTTTCTGCCTGAGAGGTTGCATTACTGGTGTTGCTTGTGTCATCAATATTCACTCATATTTAACTTAGCTCTACATAACTTAGCCAAGTTTCACTAGCTCAGCTTGCCATACACTCGGGTTATTGAGCGTTTGGGCGGTTTGACCAAAGCTAGCGGCTGCAATGACGCTTTGTGCATTGAGTAAGCCCATGCCTGTTAGGTTGCTGTTTTTACCATATTGATAAGCTAGGTCACCTCCAATTGCGGCAGTGTCGCTACCTGCATTGAGATGGGCGGTGAGGCGCGCATCGGTGAGTTGCCAGTTGGCAGTGGCGCCTTCAGCATCAAACTGACTGGTCAAACTGGCAAAGTTGAAGTTCTCAACCTTGTTATCGCGCAATGCGTCACTCGATCCCAGATTAAAGTCCGCCATGGCTTCGGCAATTACTTGTAAATTCACAACGCTCTTATTCGTGGTGCCAAGGTACCAGTCTTTAAGCGTGAGTTGATCTGTTGCACTTACTTTAACAATCAGGTTATTGCCTGTTTTAGTAAGGCTCAAGTCGCTGTAAGCAAATGCACCGCCCACGCTGATGGTATTATCTGATCCTGTAGAGGCGTTAATAATATCAGCGCCATCGCCTTTGTTAAAGCTGATGACATCATAGCCTGTGCCAGTGGTGATGGTGTCGTTGCCGAGTCCGCCGATTAAAAAGTCGTTGCCAATTCCAGCGGTTATCGTGTCTGCATCTAATCCTCCGTCTAGTAGGTTATTGCCCGATAACGCAGTTATCACATCATTCCCATCGAGAGATTGAATAATTTTGCTACCCGTTACAGGAGTAAATGCGTCAGCAGTAGAAGTGCCTTTGTAATATCCTATCAAGTTATTAATTTGAGTTTGGTTCAACTTTTGCCCGTTTGCGAACTCGATTTCTTCTAGGCGATAACGCACATCTGTCCAGTTTTTGATGGTGATACTATCTGTATTGCTCTCTGTATCAAGATGGATGACCAGATCATGGTCAATTTTAGAGAAAGTCAGATTCTCTTGGGCAATACCTTCACCTAATACCAATCGGTCGGACTTGCCATAAGAAGCATAACGAGTTTTCCCTTTCTTGATATAGCTCGCTACATCTACGTCGGTAATGACATCATGTCCATCGCCACGTTGATAATGGTAAATATCGCTACCCGCGCCACCGATTGCATTATCGTTTCCTTGACCGAGCCAGATGTTATTGGTGTAACTTGCAGCATCCAAGGTATTGGCACCGATGGTAACGCTATCGTCCCCCGCGCCTGAACGTATGGTGTTGTTAGCCATTTGGCTGAAAGTGACCTTATCATTGCCTGCACCTGCATCAATTTGATTCGTACCATAACCAGCATCGGTGATAATGTCGTCGCCATCGCCGCCATCAATGATGTCGCTACCCGTTAAATCGGTCAGGATGTCATTCCCAGCACCACCCAGTAATTGGTCATCGCCAAGACTGTCAATAATTTCATCATCACCCTCGCCACCATTCAAATAATCATTGCCACCAGATGCGTCGGCAATAAAATCGTTACCAGCATTGGCAAGAATATGATCCTGAAGTAACCAACCAGAGTGACTTTCCCCATTTTCTGAGCCAACCTGATGGATTATCATGGCTTTAAAGTCGGCCTCTGTCCAAGTGCTTTGATCTGAAAAAATAATTTTCTCAATGTTGTAAATGGAAGATGAGAACCAGTCTGCCACAGTGACCTGATCCGTAGATTCTGGGTTGGTTGCAACTTTTAACACCAAGTCGTCGCCACTTCTGCTTACTTGAACATTTTGCTTGGTAATGCCTTCGCCAAATTGCAATGTGTCCAAACGGCCATAACTGGTGTATTTGGTTTTACCACGGCTGTTTCTATATGAGCCTCGGTCAATATCTGAAATCACGTCCTGACCATCGCCTAGGTTAAATAGGTAGGTATCCGTACCCACACCGCTCGACAGACTGTCATTCCCACTATTACCTGCCAATGTGTTTACCGAAGCGTTACCCGCGCCTGCATAAGCATCTATCTTGATAATATCGTTACCAGCGCCGCCGTTTATCGTGTTATTGGCCAAATGACTAAAGAGGATGGAGTCGTTACCCGCACCACCCAATAGGGTATTCGTGCCAGTGCCATAATCTTGAATGGTATCGTCGCCGTCACCACCGTCAATAAAATCATCACCCGTCATATCCAAAATGTAATCATTGCCGTTGCCGCCTAGTATCACGTCATTGCCCGTATGGTCAATAATTCTGTCGTTGCCATTACCACCATCTATCGTGTCGTTTCCAGAGACATCGGTAATTGTATCATTGCCGTCCCCGCCGTCCAGAACATCGTTGCCAGCTACGTCGTAAATCATATCGTTGCCAGCTCCACCATAGACCAAGTCATCCCCACCGCCACTGTTGATGGTATCGTCACCGGCACCGCCGTCAATGTAGTTACTCCCAGCATCACCGTTGAGTGTGTTATTGCCTGCATCACCAATCAAAACGCCTAACCCCGTTGCCGCTAAATTTGCAATCTCCTGCCCGTAAGGAACCAAAGCATTGTAAAAATCCAGCCCTTTGATATGCGTTCCGTAGCCTAGCCCTTTCACCACTTGAACAAACTCTGCTAACAACTCTTTAGTAGTTGTCGCGTTGCTTGCATATTGCTCGCCTAGGGTTTGCGCCACTTGGCTCAAATTGATTTTAACTTCACTTGTTGTGGCATCCAGCTCATATTCCATTTTTGAGAATAGCGGGCTCAGTGCGGTTTGAACGGTCAACAGATTGTAGAAATACTCTTTAACAATTTGATAGGACGCAACCGCGCTTTTGTGCGCATTGCGTCCCGGGTTTTTGCCCAAGCTCTCTCCAAATAGTTGCTCCAAGGCTGTTAGTTGGCGGGCATCCATATAGCTGCCACGGCTGCCATAGCGTACATTTTCCACGCCAGTCCATTTATAAATAATGCTATCCATCAGAGCATATCTTTGTTGTCGGCTAGTGGCATCTGAGAATTTTTCTACTAGGCCTTTGAGTCCGCCTGTGGTGTCCGTCATCATGGTTTGACGTAAACTTGCTACATTGCCAAACCCGCGCAATTCTGGCAGAGCGGTAATTTCGTTTGAAATGTCCTGAGTATCTTCGGCAATGGTATTCATTTTATCCACGGCAAACCACACATCATTCGCTTGCGCAGTCGTCCCATCCGTTTTGGTAAAACTACCCTGTTGTTTATGGGTATTACCATTGGTGTCAATTTGGGTGCTGTTGGTGTAAGCCACATTCAGGCTTTGCACACCCGCTTCGGCGAGTGAAACCACTTCACCATCACTATGGTAGCCATCACCGTTGCTGTCTTTCCATACTTTTAAGCTTGCCCATGCGGCATCATTGCTGTCGATTTTTCCATCGGCATTACCGCCATTGGCAATGGCATCTAAGTCTTTAAGCGCTTCAAAGCCATTGGCGGCTTTTTGTCCGTTTGATAGTTTGGTGTTGTTGCCAAACAGTTCACTACCTGTGTCGATATAGCCACTGCCATCAACATCACGTACCAGCAAACCATCGTCAGCACCTACCCAGCCAGTGCTTTCGGCAAAGCCATTGCCGTCATGGTCAAAATAGGCTCCGCGGTTGACAGCTTTGGTTTCTACACCGTCGCCGTCGAGGTCTAGAATGATGGGGGAAGATTGATGTTTGGATTGGTTGAATTTGTCGCGGGCGGATTCGAGTGGGTTCCTTAAAAAGTTAGACAGCCCAATTAAGCCATTTGCTATACGCCTCTCATTTGGACCACCATTATCAAAGATTTCGCCAAGTTTATCTCTAATGAAATCAACAGCACCTAAAGGTAGGTTATATGCTCCAGCTAAATCAAAAGCAAAGTCATTTGTTGCTTGCTCACCTCTATCAGACTTTAGGTAGGTATCTGTGGCATCTGCGACTCCTATTAGGTCACCAAGTCTTCCAACATTCCCACCCCCCGTTGTACCCAACTTATCACCCGTCAACTTATCCACTAATGCGCCTTGTAAATCTCCAACATAACCAAGAAAATCACCTACATACCCTATTGTCTCTTTATTATCTGCCATTTTGTTCTCCTTTTTAATGTTCCAAACTTAATAACATTTACTACAATGCAGTTATTACTAGAAACCGCCATTCAAAAAACACTCTACAACTAAAAAAATCACTTACTGCTTTTGTAAACTCCAAATAAGCTTCCTAGGCAATAAGTTACAACGCTAATATAAACAGACGTTACTCTTAGAATTTCTTTACCATCATATGAATCAATTCTTAACATCAGAAAACCAGTTAAAGCTCCAAGCACCAAAAAAACGAATGCGATAATCCCAAGTATCCAGATGATAATTTTTGGTGAAATAAGAGGCTGAACATGAGTACCAAGTTTTCTAATTAAATAAGAAAAAAAGAAAAAATATGTGGCAAAACCCATAATTCCTGTCAATACCAGTTTAAAAAAGTTAATTTGACTCCAAAGGCCAAAAACCTTAATTGACAATACGGTAATAACTAACAATACGGTCACACAAGTAGTAGAAACAACAATCTTTAAAAACTGCTTGCTCATCTTTTAATTCCTTTCTTATATACTTTTAGTACACCATCCGCATAGTTTAACAATTGACTATCCAAAGCATCAGCTAAATCACTAATTTCCGACATGGCTTTCCTCTAATTTTGATAAAAAAAACATAAAACTTTTGAAAGTTAATTTATTGTTTTCGAGTAGCTAACAACCCAGCAATAAAAACACTAATGGTAATTACAATCCCTGTATATAAAAAACCTTCATATGGGAATATAAAAAATTCTCGACCCCGAATGTACGCTGTTGCATATTGCAAGCCCACCACCATCAAAAAGAGTGAAGAAATATATAGCGTACCAACATACGCATGCCATCGTGACCATGACTTAAATAGCCTCACCAATATAAATACAGCAATAAACACTAAAAAAATATTCACCACTAACATAGGCAATGAGGCAATTAGCAACCACCACTTATCTGCAACGCCTAATGACTTAAGCATTTCAAATGTAGCCATATGAATTTGCGAGTTTTTAGCGTCTGAAATAATAGATTTCGCAATTACCTCCCCCCAAACAGAAGACGCCATAGCGCAACTGGCTACCCCAGAAGCTAGTAAAAATGATGAAAATGGAGTGTGTCGAAAATTAAGCTCCCCAGCAAAAAAATGCTTCGATAAATAGGCTATAACGTAGTAAATCAATGTAAAAATAAACATAACAGTAAAAATATTCATTACCATAAATACATTATCTAAACTGCAACACATTTTTATAGACATTGTTAATAGCGCAAATCCACTCATCAAAAAGCTATACGTGGCAATTGTAAAAAAACAGTATTGCACCCATGCCTTTCTAAACCATGCACCAACACTCGCGATTACCAAAAGACCTATGGTAATTACAGCCGAAGAATACTGCATTATAGTATTAGCTCTCAATAAACCTTTTGACGCATAAGCAATCAGTACCAATGAAATAACTATGATAAATAATGATTGACGTTTGTAACTTTGAATAATATTTTTCACGCTAAAGCTCCTGCAATACAGTATGCGATTAAGAATAAACAGACCCATGCAGCAATTGTTTTACGAACGTCTTTTTCATCCCCCATGTTCGTGTAGAAAAAATGACCAAATAGCGTTGTGAATCTAGACATACCCATCAAAAAGCCTGCTATACCTGGTAGCACAATAGTTGTATATATAAAGAAGTTAGGGGAAACTTGATAAAACCATTTATAAGGGTTGAATAGAACAGGTCCTCTAGGAACGGAAAGCATTGCTACCATCGTTATAATGGAGAAATTGAAAGCAATCGGTGCCAGAATTGCGGTAAGCAGCCTGTCAATAAAACTAGGATGATCCTCAGCATTTTTTTCAACGTTATCAAATAATTTCATGTTACTTTTTCACCTTCATTTGCGGCATGTTTTGCACCAGTGTGACTTTCCTTCCCCAATATCACAGCCTCATCCACATTCAGCCCTTTAGGTAACTGATGGGTAATGAATAGGATAGTGACCTTACCTTTAAGCTTATTCACGGTCTGTGCAAAGTGCTCTGCAGTTTGTTGATCTAGGTTAGAAACCGCTTCATCAAAGATGAGTACCTTAGGTTGTTTGAGTAAAGCTCTAGCAATGGCAATACGTTGCTTTTGCCCACCACTTAAGCCTGTGCCATGTTCACCCACTGTAGTTTGATAACCTTGTGGAAGCTTCTCGATGGTTTGGTGGATTTCTGCAAGTTGACAAGCTTGGATGATTTGTTCAAAACTGGCATTTGGATTAGCGAGGATGAGGTTATCGTAAATAGTGCCTGAGAAAATCACGGTTTCTTGTGGCACGACACCAAAGTGATTACGCAGTTCGTTGGCGGCAAGGTAGCTGATGTCTTGCCCATTGAGTTTAATGTTACCTTCTTGCGGTCTGTAGAAGCCAAGTAACAGTTTAGCCAGTGTGCTTTTACCACAACCGCTAGGACCCATCACCAGTACGCAATGCCCTGCCTGAATGTTGAAGGTAAGGTTTTGATATAACCATGGTAAGTCATCACCATATCTAAAACCCAAGCTATCCACGGTGATATTAGAGGCTTGATTGACATTGGCACGGGTAGGAATCAGCGTCATTGGTTCTGCTGGTGCGTTCATCACATCGCCGAGGCGTTTCACCGCAATATCGGCTTGCTGAAACTCTTGCCATAAACCTACTAAGCGCATCACAGGTTGCGACAGCCTGCCTGAGAACATCTGAAAGGCGACCAGCATACCGATGGTGAAATTAGTATTGTGCATGACTAGCCATGCACCGACACATAGAATCGCCAATGTTTGCAGTTGGTCTAAAGTATTTGCGGCAGTGTTGTAGGTAATAGATAGTTTGCGGCTATCAAAACTGGCATTGAGATAAGTGCTTAAATAATTGCCAAAGGTTTGTTTCAGTTGCGGTTCCATCTGTAGCGATTTCACTGTTTCCATACCTGAGACATATTCGGTCAGGAATGCTTGGTTACGTGCACCGAGCATAAATTGATGATTAAGCTTGGCACGGATGATAGGCGTGACAATAAAACTGATAATGGAAATAAGCGTTAAACAGACAACAGAAATTAAAGCTAGCTGCCAGCTATACCAGAACATGATGGCGAGAAACACGATGAGAAATGGAAAGTCGAGCAACAGGGTAACCAAGCCACCTGCCAGAAACTCCCGAATAGTCTCTACCCCTTGAACGCGGGCGATGATGACGCCGGTGGGCCTATTGTCGTAATAGCGTACGGGTAAGTCGAGTAAGTGACTAAATACTTTGTGGCCTAAAGTGGCATCGATGCGGTTACCGGTATGCAATACCAAGTATTGCCTTACCCAACCCATGACGTTGCTGAAGATCAGAAAGATCAGTAAAGCCACACCAATCACAATCAAGGTGCTGGTAGTGTGATGCACCACGACTTTATCAATGACGATTTGCGTACAGATAGGCACAGCCAAACCAACGAGTTGGATGGCGAGCGATGCAGTTAATACTTCTGACCAAATCTTTTTGTATTTGAGCAATTCCGGGATGAACCAACGAAAACCGAACTCTTTAACAGGGTCTTGATTAGTGCAGCTGTTGGATGATGCATTTGCCTGAGCAGCCTGAGAAGTATTGCCTTGTGTTA
>JABFSF010000131.1 GCA_013140755.1 Methylotenera sp.
GTGGTAAGCGATCAATTACGGGGGCAGGTGTGGTACTACAAGCAACCACGCCTAGCAAAAGTATTATTGCAAATAAGCGGCGTAAGTAACACATAATTAACTTGTACCGCCGAGTAAAGGTACAAATTTTACGGGCTCTAATCTGGTTTGGCGGTAATCTGATTGCGATAGACGCTCAACTAAATAAAGGACTTGTTCCTCTGTACCAACAGGAATCACCAAGTGCCCACCAATGGCTAATTGATCCAATAAATCTTGTGGAATATGACTGGCGGCTGCTGTAACCAAGATGGCATCAAACGGCGCCAGTTGTGCCAAGCCCATATTGCCATCTGCATGGTCGAGCTTTACATTGACGCATTTCAGCTCGCGCAGGTGGCCTCGTGCTTTCATCACGAGTGGGCGTATACGTTCTACTGAATAGACTTCTTTTGCAATTTTTGAAAGTACTGCAGTTTGGTAGCCGCATCCAGTACCGATTTCGAGCACTTTCTGTAATTGGCCGCCATTGCGTAAAAGTTCTGACATCCGCGCCACAATGTAAGGTTGGGAAATTGTTTGCCCAAAGCCAATAGGGAGTGAAACGTCTTCATATGCGCGAATAGAGAGTGCTTCATCTACAAATATATGGCGTGGAACGCTGCCAATTGCCGAAAGCACCACTTCGTCTTTGATGCCTTGTTCGCGTAGGCGGTTCAGCATGCGCTCGCGTGTGCGTAGCGATGTCATGCCAATCCCTGTTTGTGATGTTCTGATCAGTGCCAAAATGAATGTTCCCGCTAACTTGCTAACCAATCTTTCACTTCACTAAGTTGACCATGACTGGTGAGGTCAACTTGAATCGGTGAAATAGAAACTTTTCGATGCGCTATGGCGTAAAAATCCGTGCCTTCGCCACCATCATTGGGTTGACCAGCTGCGCCCACCCAGTATACCGTTTCACCACGGGGCGTTGTGAGTTGGATGACAGGTTCAGCTTTATGACGTTTGCCAAGGCGTGTAGTGACGCGACCTTGTAATTCATCATACGGAATATCAGGTACGTTCACATTGAGTAATGTAGCTGTTTTAAATGGGCGTTTTTGATAGTGTTGCACTAACTCAACAGCTACTTTTGCTGCTGTTTCAAAGTGTGTTGAGTTGTGTTGTGACATCGAAACCGCAATCGATGGAATCCCTAGCAAGTAACCTTCCATTGCCGCCGCCACAGTGCCTGAATAGATGGTGTCATCACCCATATTTGCACCATCGTTGATGCCACTAATCACCATGTCAGGCATGGTGTCCATGAGGCCAGTCAGCGCGATATGTACGCAATCTGTGGGGGTTCCATTGACATAATAAAAGCCATTAGCTGCTTTTTTTACACTAAGCGGGCGATCAAGAGTGAGGGAGTTACTCGCGCCACTGCGGTTTCTTTCGGGCGCTACTACGGTAATATCGGCGATTTTGGCGATATGCTCTGCAAGGATATTAAGACCTGGTGCAAAGTAGCCATCATCATTTGAAAGCAATATTTTCATCTGTTACTTACTAATCTTATTAATATGGCTAAATTATAGTAGAAGAAGGCTTGGTTGGTGCGGTATTTATGGCGATTCTCTTATGTTTTATTACGCGTTAGCCGTGCGTAGAAAATGGCGCAAAAAAGAAACTGACCGAGAGCACAATTTCAACCATAGCAAGTTGTGCAGAAAGGCCAGTATCTGACCATGCACGTACGACCCCTTCTGTAAAATAGAGCAATATAAACATACAAGCCCATTGGTAAGTGTAGCGTTTGCCACGAAGCACGCCAAATAACGGCAGTAGCAGTGGCAAAGTTTTTAACATGAGTAACGAACCATCTGGTTTGAGCGGTGCAAGAAAGGTTTCCCATGCTAAACAAAGGAAAATCAGCCCTAATAAGCTGAGTGATGCACCGAGTTGGAGCTTTTTAATCATTGGGTGTTGATTCATTGTGAGGTGTTTGCGAGTTTTGACATGGTAACCAGCGCGGCTCTGGCAGATTGAGCGTCGTAGATAGGCGCATCAAAATTAAAGCGTAAGACGGTGTTTGCATCGTTAATTTTAGCGGATAAATCAAAGCCATCGCAGTCAATGCCTATCATTTCGGCTTGTGAAGCTTTTAAACCATGAAAATGCTGACAGTAGCTCATCAGGCTTTTGGCATGGTCAGTGTTCATATGTTCGATAATGGCTGATTCTTGGCTTGCTAGTGGTGTATCTTTGTTTAATTGCTCCGTCAGACCTTCTCCTGAAAACCAGCCCATTTTTCCAAATCCACCAATGTAGCGTGATTGCCGAATTTGTATGCGGTAAAACGCAAAATCATGCATATCAAAATAACTGGCAGCCTGCGGTAAATAGCGTAAGTAGCGGGCGCGTAAATTGACTTTATCTGTTTTATTGATTTTAATGGCTTCGCCAAGTAGCGTTAGCCTTGCATTCGCCTGCAAGTCATCATTACCTGCAAATACGAGCAGTGAAACTTTAGGGTTGGCTTGGATGTTTTTTGTATGTTCAGCAATGTTGCTAATGAGTATGATGGGCTGGCAGGTATGGTCTAAAACAAATGGGGCAACCGAGCCGAACGGATAGCCTTCAAATTTAGATGAGTGCGTTGAAAGAATCCCACTGCGTGTGGTGCGCAAAAATTGTCTAGCTTCTAGTGTTAAATTCATGTTGATAATTTCAGCGCGGTTTCAGCAAGGCGTTTGCCCAATGCGAGGCACAGTTTCTTTTCGTCATCACTTATCGGTTTGTCATCCATAGTGCCACCAATATGGCTTGCACCGTACGGCGTTCCTCCTGTAGTGGTCGTAGATAGTATTGGCTCAGAATAGGGCAGCCCCACTAATACCATGCCGTGGTGCATCAACGGCAACATCATGGTAAGGAGCGTGCTTTCATTACCGCCGTGCATGGAGCCGCTGGATGTAAACACGGCACCAGCCTTGCCAATCAGCGCACCTTTTAGCCAGAGCGAGGTAGTGCCATCGAGAAAATATTTCATCGGTGCGGCCATGTTGCCAAAGCGGGTAGGGCTGCCGAGTGCCATGCCTATGCATTCTTCTAGGTCTTGCAACTCTACATAAGGTGCGCCTGCTGTTGGAATGTCAGGCTCAGTTGCTTCACAGTTGGCGGATACTTTTGGTACAGTGCGAATGCGCGCTTGAGTGTTAGGCACACTTTCTACACCACGCGCAATGAGTTGCGCCATTTCGCGTACTGCACCACCTTGAGAATAATAGAGGATGAGGATTTCGTTCATTTTTTTCTTTTATCCTTAATACGTTGTTTTTTCGAGTCTAGCTCAAATAATCCAATAGTATTGATAAGATCACTAAATTTTGCATAGCCATAATTACGTGAGTCAAATGCTGAGTAGTTTTTAACAATATGTTTTTTTACTTCGCTTAAATTTGCAAAACTGTCATCTTCGGAGAGTGCTTCAATAGCAGAACGTATTAGTGATACAAGTTTTGTATCCATTGCCAATTGTTTTGATGTTCTTTGAATAACTGGCGTTAGCTTGGTTTCTGTAACTAACTCTGCATCAGAAATATTTTGCTGTGTCACAACGTTAGTACTTGCGGAGGCGGGTGTTTGTGGTGACTCAGCTATTTTGTTTTGTGACAGGATTTCAATGTAAACAAATTTATTACATGTTGCTCTTAATGATTCAGGAGTCTTTTGTTCACCAAAGCCATAGACCAGTTTGCCTGATTCACGAAATCGAATCGCTAATCTTGTGAAATCGCTATCACTAGAAACAATACAAAAACCATCTAAAGGGGCAGTGTATAGTAAATCCATTGCGTCAATAATAAGTGCGCTATCGGTTGCATTCTTTCCTTTAGTGTTTGCATATTGCTGTATGGGTTGAATAGCGTGCTTAGGTAAAATTTCTTTCCAACGAACTAACTGATTTTGCGTCCAATCGCCGTAAATGCGCCTGACACTGGCATCTCCAAATTTGGATATTTCTTCAAATAGCTCATCAATAATGGGGATGACATTGAAGGTGTTGTCTGCATCTATCAATACGGCTAACCTAGGATTGCTTTTGTCAGTGTTCATATCAAATCCAAACTTATTTGAAGCTGAAAGTATATAACACATCGACCGCACTTTCGGTGCCAGCTTCAGCGCGTAGTGACCAGCGGTTGGTCATGTTGAACGTTAGCCGAGCAACATCTAGTAAACCGCTGATGCTTTTTTCGTAGCTTAAGTAGAGTTGTGCGCTTAATCGTTTGCCAAAAACTAGGGATGCGCTTTCTGCATCGCCACCCGCAAAGGTAAATTCATCTAGCCCCGCAGCGCGCGCGAGCTGGGTTTGTAATGGTACGGATTGACCTTGTGAAAGTAATACCCCCGCTGCCAGTGAAAGCATACCGTAATCATTTTTACCTGCAGATTCCATGCCGTGTCCAAGTACCAGCCATGAGAGTTTTTCACTTTCGGGGACTTCAGGGTCAGATACTAATTTGGTGAGTGGAATCAATGCGCTGCCAGTAATTTCTATACCAGCATTAATGGGTTTGCTATTACGCATGGCGCGGATATTTAAGCCTGGGTTATCCATTGCCCCGCTAAAATTAAAAATGCCACGTTCAATGTTGAGCACTTGCCCATATGCCATGTAAGTACCTTGTTTTACTTGAATGCTACCATCCGTGTGCGGATGATATTGTGTTAAGCCTGTGAGTGTGACGGCACCTTGTAATTGCGCGTCTAAACCTTGTCCGCGCAAGGTAAAGTCTTTACCTAAATCAATGCGTAAGCCATTGAGTAATATTTGCAATGAAGACTTAGGCACTGTATTCGCTTCCCCTAAAATCACGACGTCATCACCTAAGCTTGGCGTGCTTTCAGTTGCGAGTTCTATTAAACCTTTTTCAACGTTAAAATTGCCGAAAATGGAAAGCAAATCATCATCCAAAGTGGTTTTTCCAGTGCCATTGATGGTTAATAGTCGGTCTGCACGTGAAATCACAGTGAATTTGTTGGCAGTCCAATTTAAGTCAATTTTAGGTTTTTTATCTGCTAGCCATAGCTTACCATCAGCGCTTAGTTGACCATCTCCACCGTGCCAAGTGGCTTGGTGAATCGTTAATTGATTTTGCTCAAAGCTAGCTTGTAATATGCCTTGGCTGAGCGCAACGCCTTCGGATGCGAGCGAAAGCTGAATATCCTGACCATGGACATTGCCACTTAGATTAGGTGCTGAGGCTGTGCCATTTGCATGAACTGTCGCGTCTATTTTTCCATCAAATTGAGCACCAATGAATGCTTTTGGCAGCGGTAGCCACGAGAGTGTGTTTAGGTGCGCCGAACCATCAAGTATGAGCGGTGTATTGGCTAGTAATGCATAACCTGAATCTGTTTTGTTGAGTGTTGTGCTTAGTTTTGCTTTTAATTCACCTAGGTTGTCGCCATTTAAAAATGCATCGGAAGTCACTTGGTTATTCGTGATTGCTAATTCAGCATGGGTGTTTTTTAAGCCAAGCGGCTTGCTTGTACCATTGCTATCAATAAAGTTTAAGTCGCCATCTTCGTGCCACAGCTTAATGTTGCCGTTAAAATTTTCATTAGCATGGATGTCCCATTTTGCAGAAAAAGTGGGGTTGCCTTGCAGCGTGGTCGGTAAGGTAAATAACGCTGGAGGTAAATCATTTAAGCTCACTTTTGCAAGATACCCTTGGCTTATCAATCCGCTTTTATCGACTTTAAAATAATCGATATTTGCTACACCCGTACTAAGTTGTAGCGTTGCCTTTTCAAGTGTCAGGGCATCACTACTCAAAGTGAGCGGCGCAGGGGTTTTGAGTGTAACTTGCTGGTTTTTATCTGTTTTATTGGGCTCAGCTAATGCTGCGTATGCTAAATTTTGTAACCAGCCTTGCCATTGGTTGGTACTTGAAAGCCCGCCTTGCAGCGTCGTTTCTATTTTTTGCGCTTTATTTTCTGCTAATAGTGAAATAGTGTGTTGATTGCGTAATCCATCAATGGTGAGTTTGCCATTGATGGCTGGGTTTTGACCATATTTCATGTTGGTAAAACTGAGGTTACCTGCTACCTTGCCATGATCACTCGCAGCTAATTCAAGGTTACCTGCTAGGTTTTCAATGGTTAAATTGTGGTTAAGATTTAATTTGTTAGCGAGTAGCTTAAACTGTAGTGAAGGGTTATCTAATGAGTCTATCATGCTGCCATCTGCATTGATTGTGCCAGAGTAATTGGCATTTAAGCTACTTAAATCTTCAAAGCTGGCTTGCCATTCAAGGCGGCTGTTCGCTAATCCTAAATGACCACTGGCTTTAAAGTGGTTGTTGGCCATTGTTGCCAATAGTTCGAGTTGCTGCACTTGATTGTCATTGATTTCAGCATTGCCAGATAGTGAAATTGCTTTATTTTGCCATTGGCTGTTATTAGAGGTGAATTGTAGGCTAAATGTAGGCGTGGGTAAAAGCTTACCTTGTGCGGTCAACGCCAGATTAGCCTGAAGATGCGCTAATAAATTTGTAGCAAACAATTGATCAGGATGTAACTCAGTGATGTGCGCCTTCAAGTTGATTGGATAATCACCAGCGAGGCTCACTTGACCCGTTGCTTCAATGTGCGCGACAGCATGAGCGGTATTACCTGAGTGCACGATTTTTAGCGTATTATCTTGCATGGTTAGTAGAGCAGACGTTTCAAATTTAAGCAGTTCTAAGTTGCCTGAGATTTGCGTTTTGACATCATAAGGTGTGCTTGAGTGCGTTTGTTTAAGCGCGAGTGATCCGCTGAGCGCAAATGGTTTGGCCGTTTGTATCACAATGTTGCCTTGTGCATCGCCAAATGCTGTGCTGGCTTGCGCCAGCTTGAGACGCAAGGTTTGGTTGTCACCTTCAAAATCAAATAGTACATGATTGAGCGTTTTACGTTCATTTGCATCAATGATGATAATTTCTGCAATTTCAGCATGTTTAACACTGATGGGAAAGGGTAATTGGATGCGGTTGGGTGGTGGGGAATTTGCTTTACCAGTGTTTTGCCGTAGTGTAATAGTCAGGCGCTTAGCTTTTAATTGGTCAACATTTAATTTGCCCGCACCTGTGGGAGATAGTTGCCAGCGTGCGTTTAATTTTTCTAGTTTGAGATGAATGTTATCGAGGTCGTAATCGAAGGTGTCTAAACTAGAACTTGCGCTGATAGACATTTCGCTATGTGCGGGTGACAGTAGCACTAGTACGCAACTTAGCAATAACAATGTCATGTATTGGCGTATTGGCATCAGAAAGCCACGCCTATGTTAAAGTGCATACGGTATTCATCGGTTTCTTGCCCGTAGGCGATGTCTGCGCCAATGGGGCCAACGGGGCTTTTCCAGCGTGCGCCTAAGCCGTAGCCGAGCACTGGTTTTAGGTCTTTCATGGTATTGGCGGCATTACCAAAATCGGTAAATGCGGCAATCCCCCATTCGTTGGTGAGCCATTGCACCACTTCAATGCTCCCAGCGGCGACATAGCGACCACCCACAGTTGCATCACCTTCAGTAACGCCTAAGCTTTGATAGGCGTAGCCACGTATAGATTGGTCTCCACCTGCGCGGAATAAAAAGGCTGCTGGTGCACTATTTTTGCCATTGACCAAACCTAGCTCGGCGCGGGCGATGAGTTGCGTGCTGTCGGTAATGGGGTAGTAGCCTTGCGCTTTAATCTTGCTTTGCACAAACCTGCCATTAGAAAGTAGCTCAAGTGGTGCAACAGTCATTTGTGCATTGAGTAAATAGCCGCGCGTAGGATTTAGTTCATTATCGGTGCGCCTCAGCGTGATGCCATAAGCCATGGTAGCCGCGTAATTTGATGAAGAGGGCGCACCGTCTAAATTGACATGTTCTGTGAGCAAGTTTGCGCCAACATATTGCTCGCGTTTACGACCACCCCATGCACGTTTAACGCCTACTTCTGAGCTTGTGATGGCTTGACCTTCAATCGATGTATGATCAAGGCTACCGCTAATACTATCGCGATAACCCTCTTGCGTTGTAGGTAAGCGGATTTGTCCTGTGAGTACTTGAGCTTTTTGCTCTAATTTTAGGCTGGAAGCCATTCTCCAGCCACGGTTAAATAAATTGAGGTCATCTAGGGTTATTTGTGTTCTCGCGCCAGTGTTGGTGCTATAGCCAGCGCCTAGTGACATTTTAATGGCGCGATTTTCATTGACGGTTACCGTGATAGGCGCAACGTTGGTTGGCTTACCATTATGATCACTTGCCTTAGTATTGGCTGTGACCTCGACGCTACTAAAATAACCACTTTCTTGCAGGCGCGTTTGAAATGTCAGTAATTGCGATTGGCTGTATAAGCTGCCAGTTTTAATCGGGTTTAAATTTTCTACCACGCTTGCAGGGTAACGCTTGAGCCCTTTGATATTCAGCGTAGCAAATCTTATCATGGCACCGCTATCTAGTGTGACAAGTAAGCGCGCAGAATTGGTGGCTGGATGAATACTCGCTTGACTATGTGTAATTGTGGCATTTGGGTAGCGCTCAATTAAAAAGCTTGTTAAAAGCTGTCGTTTAGCTTGATCCCAATCATCTTGCTTAAATTGATTGCCCACTTTGAGAGGCCAGTCTGCACGCAGTTTTTGTAGGTTTGGCAACGCATTCTTATCTTGCTGGCTAATTTCGCCAGTGAATTGAATCTCTACAGCGCCAACGAGCACTGGCACCCCAAGCGTAACATCAAACTTGGCGGTAGTGATGTGGTTCTGCTCAGATAATCCTGAGCTGATGGTAGGTGTAAAATAACCTTCAGTGGCAAGCAGGGCTTTAATTTCTTGCGGCGTGCTATTAAATAGTCGCTGCCATTCAGCAGCTGTCATGCGTGGGTTGTCACGCCATTTGATTATTTGCAGGTGTTTTTTGAGTAGTGCGCTTTGTGGTGCGGCTGCGTTAATTTCAACTTGAAAAGTATTTTTATCCGCAAGTGCAATTTGCGAGAATAATAGCAGTAGCAGGCAAAATAAAAGGCGTTTGTACATGAGGTGGTAGCCTTATTTAACTTGTCTGCTAAAGCATCTAGATTCTATTGACTAGCTCCATTGCCTTGCCTGTGTAAGTTGCAGGGGTGAGTGTTAGCAACGCTTGCTTTGCATCATCTGGAATAGTTAGGCCGCTAATAAATACATGCAGAGACTC
>JABFSF010000047.1 GCA_013140755.1 Methylotenera sp.
GTGTACGACCATATCCCATTTGAACATACCACCACCGCTATTAATCCTATTCCTGACAAGATAATGAGCATTTTCTAGCTCCCTTAACATTCTTTTCATTTTCTCATTACCCACATTCAACTCTTTTTTTAGCCACCAAACGTGAACCTCCCAGTCCGACGGTAAGCTAAGCAAGTGAAATAGTAGGCCTTTTGTATCTAAGGAAATAGATCTATCCTGCATTGTCGCCCTTAAAATTACTTCAAAATCCTCTCTTATGGCTCTCTTAATAATTGCCATTATGCATCTCCAGCGTGTAAAGATTGGTCTTTAAATTTGGCTAAAATCGGCGGGCGGCTTTTCCTTACTTTTTCTTTTGGAGGCACTTCTGCTGAGATTTGGGGTGTGCGTCGTGATTCAATCAGGACCATTGACATTTTATTTGAACTCCAGATCTAAGCAGCGTTTTCTTAATAGCTCAACATTAATAAGGCTATATTTACCAATTGATATAGTTGGCAAATACCCTCTATTAGCAAAACCAACGATTACTCCAATAGGTAACCCAGTTAGCTCGGCAAACCGCTCGCGTGACACGACTGGGTGACTAAGATTAGGCAACAAAGGCAACACAGGTTTAGTGGAATCATTCATAATTAACACCTATCATAATATCAATATAGTTTATTGTGTACACTATAAACTATTGTTATCTTACTTTACAAGCTGTTTTTAAAAAATATGAAGCAATTACTAATAGATTCAGAAATTAGCGAAAGGCTTAGAGGCTTTATATCCCAGAGATTTCAAGCAAGAGGACGATTTAGTGCGCTAGAATCAGTGAGTGGAATTAGTGCAAGCAAGTGGAAGAACTTTTTTTACAAAAGCCAGGAAGCCACGCAAGAGTTACTTCTTTTTTGGCTGGAAAATTTTCCAGATGACTCTATATATCAAAATGGCAATCAATACATAAACCTACTTCCCTTGAGCAAAGAAGTTAGTTCGCGACTAAGGGAGCTGATAGATGAACGATTTCAAGCTAGAGGGCGATTTAGTTCGCTTGAATTGGCAAGTGGGATTGGTGCGAGCAAGTGGAAAAATTTTTATTATGGAAAGCAGGAAGCCACTCAAGCCTTATTACAATTTTGGTGTCAAAAATTCCCAGAATCTGAAAATTGGCTAGTAAATGGAACTTGGGGCGCTGAGTTTGATCGCTACCCTTTTAATTACCCTGCTCCAATTACAAGTAAATCTGACGTGTTAAGCCTTGCTGACCGCTTAATATGGGGAATTAATGAATGGGTCAATATTCAGGCTGCAGATTTATATAAATATCTATCCCGAAGTTCTAATGGAGAAATCACAGCTGCCGAGTGGGAAAAGGTAATTCATAGAGATGCGGAGCCTACTATTCAGATGATTGAACTTGTTTGCAAATTCAGGCCATACTTCACAGAGTGGATTATTACTGGTGCTACTGGGGCATTCCCACAAGCCGATCCTACTGATAGCCGCTCAATTGAAAGATGGAACGATTACCGTGAAATGCGATTCATGACAGTTAAGAAACGTCTCCCAATTACAGATGACAATAAATCAAGTTAAGACTGGCTGGCAAGTTGATATTCAGCCTGGTGGTCGTGCTGGAAAACGTGTAAAAAAAACCTTCAAAACCAAAGCTGAAGCGATAGCCTGGGAACGTCATATACAGGCAAAAGTGCAAGAATCACCCGATTGGTCGCCTCCAAAAAAAGATGCACGTTTTTTATCTGATTTAGTTGAGCTATGGTATCAACATCATGGCGCGGAGCTACGTGATGGTGTAGGTAGGAAACGCATTTTATTGGCAATGTGTGATGCTATTGGAAACCCAAGGGCGGATAAATTTACACCAGATCAATTTGCTGAATACAGAATGAAGCGGATTGAAGCTGGCATTAAACCCAACACTATGAACCGTGAGCAAGCCTATTTGCGAGCCGTATTCAATGAGACGATCCGTTTAGGGCATTAGACTAAAGATAATCCATTAACGAAGCTCAGAGCCTTTAAAATACAAGAGCAAGAGTTATCCTATTTAACGTTAGCACAAATAAAAACATTGCTAATTCGATTGTCAATATCTAAAAACAACCATGTTACCTTAGTCACTAAAATATGCCTCTCTACTGGTGCAAGATGGGGTGAAGCTGAGTCAATACGAATTTCACAAGTACGTGATGGAATGATTCAGTTTGTGCAAACAAAATCTAGCAAGGCGAGGTCAGTACCTATTGCGCTAGAATTAGAAAATGAACTTCAAAATCATTTTGAGAAACTTGGTGTTGGTGAGCGTTTATTTTCAAGTGCATATTCAGCGTTTAGGGAAGCAATCGAACAAACAAATCTAAAACTCTCAATAGGGCAATTAACTCACATTCTACGCCATACATTCGCAAGTCACTTTATGATGAATGGCGGCAACATCATTGCCCTGCAAAAGGTATTAGGCCATCACAGCTTGGCGATGACAATGCGTTACGCACATCTATCACCTGAGCATCTTCAAGAAACGCGCCAACTAAATCCGTTGGCTAGATTAAATCTCGGTTGAACTTTCGTTGAACTTTTAATAAAAAAATGGGTTAGCTGTTACGCTAACCCATTGATTTTATGGTGGCCCCCCTGTGAGTCGAACACAGCACCAACGGATTATGAGTCCGCTGCTCTAACCAAGCATGAGCTAG
>JABFSF010000030.1 GCA_013140755.1 Methylotenera sp.
AGCACCCACACTTATCAGTTGTTATATTGTTAAAGATCAGTTTATTAAAACAAAGTGCATCACTTCGCTTTATTTGCCTCACCGCTGCCCTTAAGCAACAGCGAGGTGCGCATTATACAGAGGTTTTTAATACCGTCAACCCTAATTTCGTAATATTTACCAATTAAAATTAACTGCGCTTTTACTACAAAAAATTCTTGGTTGCGGGAACAGGATTTGAACCTGTGACCTTCGGGTTATGAGCCCGACGAGCTGCCAGACTGCTCCATCCCGCGTCCGATTCGACTCACTTGCCGCCGAGAGGTGAGACTATAACAAACCTACCTAACAACTGCAAGGGTTATTCTTCTTTTTTCATTAGAAAGAGCTGGCGTTTTTTATACATTCCCACTTAAATTGGTATCACGTTAGCCTATTTAAGACTCCATAAGAGCGCGCACTCTTGCAATATCCGCTTCTGTATCTACGCCAGTTGCGGGCGCATGATTGCTAACAGCAACTGCGATTTTGAACCCATGATATAAAACACGAAGTTGTTCAAGGCTTTCAATATGCTCTAGTGCCGATGGTGCAAGACTTGCATACTGCTTTAAAAACTGCGCGCGATAAGCATATAGCCCAATATGCCTATAAGCTAACATACCTTTTGGCAAATGTTGATGATTTGCAAAACCATCTCTAGGATAAGGAATTGGTGAGCGACTAAAATAAAGCGCATGGCCATCTTTATCAAGCACTACTTTCACCACATTAGGGTTAACGAAATCTGCGACCGTATGCAACGCATGACATGCAGTTGCCATAACAGCCATATTGTTATTCGCTAACATTGTTGCAACGTCCATAATAAGCGCGGTATCGATTAACGGCTCATCACCCTGCACATTAATCACAATTGCATCATCGTGCCATCCCTCGCGCGCGACTACTTCTGCTATTCGATCTGTGCCACTTACATGATCATCACGTGTCAGCATCGCCAGAAGCCCGTATTTGTTGACAGCATCTACTATCCGCAAATCATCCGTTGCCACCACAACCTGTTTCGCACCGCTTAGCTTGGCGCGTTCAGCTACGTGCACAACCATGGGCTTACCTGCAATATCTAATAGCGGCTTGCCTGGCAGGCGAGTGCTAGCGTAGCGCGCAGGAATGACCACATAAAATTCGGGCGATTTTTGTTTTGCAGAGTGCAATTTATTCATTGCCCATTAGCTTGCGTGCTTCTTCTTCTAGCATCACTGGAATGCCGTCTCTAATGGGGTAGGCTAAACGTGCTGATTTTGAAATAAGCTCATTGCTCGCTTTGTTGTATTCCAAAGCTCCCTTTGTCACAGGGCATACTAAAATTTGTAAAAGCTTCGTATCCATTTTGATCTCAACCTAAATTAACTGCCATTTAATTTTTTACGATTTAATTTTGACAACACCACAGCCATTAAATCATTTTCAATAACCGCATTCACGGGTAAAACCCAAAAATTTGAGTGCGCAAAAAATTTGCATTTCACCGCATCCTTTTCTGTCATCACAACAACATCTGCTGTGAGCGCGCTAAAATCACTCTCTTGAAATGCATAATGGTCTGTGAATGCTCGCCGTTCAAAAGCCAATCCCATCTGTTGCAACTTCAGGAAAAATCTCTCAGGGTTTCCAATGCCCGCAACCGCCCATATTTTTTTTTGCTGCAATGCCTTTGCATCACATTTTACATGTGCATCCACCAAATTGTAAAAATCAGTTGCCTCAAGCTGCATCTCAAAGCAAGCAAGGTTCTCTTGTGAGTCAACCTGAAAATCTTGGCCATTACACACAATCGCATCTACCATTTTTAGCCGCGCAATAGATTCTCTCAGCGGCCCCGCAGGTAATAACGCGCCATTCCCAAATCTTTTGGCACCATCGTAAACCACAATTTCAACATCGCGCTGCATACGATAGTGCTGCAAACCATCGTCGCTCACCACCACATTACATGCAGGATAAGCGTTAAGTAGTGCCTCCGCAGCATTAACGCGATTCGAGCTGACAAATACTGGGCACCCAGAACGCAAGGCTATCAATAAAGGCTCATCACCGACTTCTGATGAAAGGCTAGAGACTTTAACTTCTGTTACCTGCCTGACATTGCCTCCATAGCCTCTGCTAACCACGCCTGGGCAGTATCCAGCCAACTTAAGTTGCTCTACAAGCCATATCACTAAAGGCGTTTTACCAGTGCCTCCCACATTGATATTACCCACCACAATGACTGGAACACCTAATCGATGGCTTTTTAAAAAGCCAATTTTATACAATTGTCTTCTTGTAGCACTTAATAGGGCAAAAAGCCAAGAAACAGGTAGCAACAAGAGATGCCAACATGTAAAGCGCATCCATTGTTTTTGTAGCCAAAGCGTCATCGCTCACTCAATCAGTTAAATTGCTTTTGATATAGCTTTGCATAATGGCTATTTAATTGCATAAGTGCTTCATGAGAGCCGCTCTCAATGATTTTGCCATGTTCCATCACCATAATGCGATCAGCATTTTCAATCGTGCTTAAGCGATGCGCAATCACAATGCTGGTACGATTTTGCATTAAAGTGTCTAATGCCGCTTGCACATGCTGTTCTGATTCAGTATCTAGCGCGGAAGTGGCTTCATCAAGTAGTAGTATAGGTGCATTTTTTAATATGGCACGTGCAATTGCAATACGTTGACGCTGTCCACCTGACAGGCGTACTCCACGATCTCCAATTTCATTTTGCAAGCCATTTGGTAGTTGCTGGATAAACTCCCATGCATGTGCAGCCTTTGCTGCAGCAATTACCTCTTGCTCAGTCGCACTACGTAAAACGCCGTAAGCAATATTATTGAAAATCGTGTCATTAAATAACACAATATCCTGACTCACTAAGGCAAACTGCTCGCGTAAATTGTCCAACTTGAGCGCGCGAATATCTACGCCATCCAGCAAGACCAAGCCTTGTTGTAACTCATAAAAACGAGGCAATAGGTTTACCAGCGTGGTTTTTCCACCGCCAGACCGACCAACCAATGCAATTTTTTCACCCGCTTTGATATTAAAACTTAAGTTATCTAGTGCTACACCACTTGCATTTTCATAACGCAAGGTCACATTTTTAAACTCAATCGTACCTTTTGCTCGCTCTAACATTAGGCTACCCTCATCTTGCTCAGGCGTTGCATCCATCACCTCAAAAATACTTTGCGCAGCTGCCAAGCCTACCTGAAAGTCTTCATTAGCCGACGCGATGTGTTTAATCGGTGAAATCAGCATTAACAATGCCCCAACAAAAGCTGCAAATTCACCTACGGTAAAAGTCCCCATAGCGTAATAAATAATTAAAGATAAGGCTAAAGCAGCAAACATTTCTACAACAAAGCTACTTAAGCCTGAAATACGCGTTAAACGTAACTCTATGCGGCGATTGTTAGTCGCAATTTCTGCAAAGCGTTGATATTCAAACGCTTGTGCCCCAAAAATTTTAACAATGCGCTGCCCACCAATCGCCTCTTCAGCAGATTTAGTCATCTCACCCATACTGTGTTGCACGTGCTTGGCATTGGCTTTTAGTTTGGGGCTAATTTTTTTGAGATAAAGTGCGGCAAAAGGCAACACGCTAGCAAAAACTAAAGTAAGTCGCCAATCTAAATACAGCATATACGCAATCAAACCAATCACGGTCAAAAGATCACGTAATACATTCATCCACGAACGCGTGGTTGCACTTGAAAGACGCTCTACATCATAGGTAAATTTTGAAACTAAGGCACCCGATGAGCGAGCATCAAAATAATGCACAGGCAACAACATAAGTTTGCTAAACATTTCTTTACGAAAGTCTTCAACCACGCGCCTTGCAACTGTACGCATGGTATAAACCGAGACAAAACCCGCAACGCCTCTAATGACCATTAAACCAAAAATCATCAAGGGCAATAAAAAAGTCTGCGCTGAGGATTTTTTAACGAACCCCTCATCCGTCACCTCTTTAATTAGCGCAAGAAAACCTGTATTACTCGCCGAAAGAATCACTAAAGAAAGAATGCTTGTCACGAATACATATTTATATCGCCATGCATAACGAAACAAACGCAAACACAATACTTTTGCGTTAGAAATTTCAGGAAGATGTTCTTTGTAACGCTTAGATTTTGCCATTAAGGTTGATTACCGTGAATTCTTTGAGGATAATTAAAGCCACTTACTGTGTGTTCATATCCATCTATATCGTGTGCTAGAGAGAAGCAGAACTAACAATCCAAACACTCACTACACCGCGCAACCTTACACCGCTGATGCCAAAGTGCTGTAGCATTTTATTCGCCATCCCCAGATTGAGTGGCAAAGGTAATGTGAGTATAACCCGCTGTGCGAGAGGCCTCCATGACATTAACAACCGCTTGATGTGTACTGTTTGCATCGGCACTGATTACAATGGTAGGCTCTTTGCCGCCAACCTCTTTAGAAACCGCTTCTTTTAATGCGGCTTCAATTGCAGCCACGGATTTATCTACTACTTTATGACCGTTCACTACATACTGCCCAGTCGCATCGACCGCAACCTCAATCATCAAGGGTTTATCTTGCGGTGCGTTAGCATCTGCGGTGGGCAAGTTGATTTGCAATTCATTTGTACGTGAAAAAGTAGCACTCACAATAAGAAAAATAATAATCACCAACAATACATCAATTAAGGGAATAAAGTTGATTTCAAGCTCGTTATGCTTTTTCCCACGTTGAAAATTCATTCAAAATTCCTTCAAAAATACGCTCAAAAACAAACGGTTAACTACTTACGTTCCCCATGAAGAATTTCAACCAACTTAATGGCTTGTTGTTCCATATCAAGTAACAAAGCATCAATTTTGCTGCGGAAATAACGATAAGCAATCATTGCAGGAACTGCCACTACAATCCCCGCTGCTGTATTATAAAGTGCCACAGAAATACCACGTGCAAACTGTGCAACATCATGTCCTGTGGTAGTAAAAGCACCAAACAACTCCACCATGCCAATTACCGTACCAAGCAAGCCTAACAATGGCGCAACTGTAGCAATCGTCCCCAGCGTTGATAAATACTTTTCTAACTGATGCGCTACAGCACGTGCGGTTTCCTCTATCGCCTCTTTTGTCACCTCACGAGAGTGTTTAGCGTTCACTAGTGCGGTAGCAAACACTTTACCCAGTAAGGAGTGTTGATCTAATCGAGCAACAGTTTCTTGGGTCACGCCACCTTTTAACAACCAAGACTGTAACTCAGGTAACAAGCTAGAAGGTGCCACAGTACTTTCTCTTAATGCATAAGCACGCTCACCAATAATAGCCAACGCCACCACTGACGCAATAATCAGCGGCCAAATTGGCCAACCCGCAGCTAAAATAATTTGCCACACAGTACAACTCCTTTATTAATTCTATTTAAACATGAATGCATTTTAGCTAGAGATTAAGCCAAATTTAAGTATTGCAACACTTTAGCTTGTCATTCAAGTTTGGGCAAGTTTATGTCAGACAAAATGTGGGGCAACAGCATTAAGAAGCAGTTCAACTTAGCTTGAGCATGATACTGCTATGGTCAGCTTGATTGTGCAATAAGCACTTTAATGCGTAAGGGTATCTTTACCAATAATTTTGTTTTGCAAAATCTGATGAATTTGTTCCATTAAAAAACTTGCTGATTCCCGACCTAGTTTGGATTCACGCATGGTCATGTGCCAAATGGACAGCGCAGATTTTAGACTAACTTCATCTTGGCAGGCTTCTATTTGTGTTTTGATGCCTCGCCCCATTAAACCCAAATAATCATTTGTGGCTTCAATAACAATTGCTTTAATCGAAGCCAACTTGGTTTCATCAATTGCGGTAAATCTAATATCAGCCAATGATATTGGTGTTATTGAATCAACTTTAATTGCAATGTTACTACCAACAGTTTGAATATAGCCTTTCGATTCTAGTTTAAGCACAATTTGACTTAACTGGTCTTTCGGAAATAACTTTTCTAAATCATCTAAAGTTCTAGCCCCATTCATGAGCAATAACACTTGCCGCTCTTTAAAATGCAAGGTACGAACCTCACTATTAAACTCGTTGTAACCACGCGCAGATTTTTCATAAACCATCATCATCCCTCAACAATATGTTTGAATGGCTCAACATTACTGACACTTAATGACAAAATTATTAAAGTCCGCCTAAAGATTATTTATTTACGTGTTCAATATGTCACATTCATAAAAGTGACATATTTGAAATATAAAATCCAACCAATGTAAATTCTGAATTTCATTTATGCGTCAATCTCAAGCTCTCATTAAATTTCTTAATCGCGATATTAGTATTTTGGCGTTTAACGAACGTGTATTAAGCCTCGCGCAAAATCCTAGCTACCCGCTACTTGAGCGTTTACGCTTTCTTTGCATTGTTTCTTCAAATTTAGATGAGTTTTTTGAAGTGCGCGCAGCACCACATGTAGATGCCATGCGCGATGATGAAAAGCAAAACGATATTAACGTGAAAAGCTATTTAGAGATTTCAAAAGCAGCTCATACTTTAGTTGAAAAGCAATATCAGATATTTAATGACGAGCTGACCCCTGCATTGGCTGCTCAAGATGTTCAGTTGGTCTCGCATGGCGATAGAACGGCAGAGCAACGCCGTTGGGTAGCGCGTTACTTTGAAACCAATGTACGACCTTTGTTAGTGCCAGTGGCACTTGACCCCTCGCATCCATTCCCGCAAGTGGCGAATAAATCTTTAAATTTTATTGTGCTATTGGGCGGCACGGATGCTTTTGGGCGCAACAATAATATTGCTATTGTACGTGTGCCGCGTGCGTTGCCGCGCTTGATTAAATTACCTAAACATTTAAGCGGCAAGCAGCAATTGTTTGTATCGCTTTCTAGCATTATCCGCGCACATTTGGCGAGTTTATTTACAGGGCGAGAAGTACTTAACTTTTCACAGTTTCGTGTTACACGTCACTCAGATTTAGCTGTAGATGAAGAAGATGTGAAAAACCTACGCACCGCGTTGAGAAAAGGTCTAGTGCAGCGCAACTTTGGTGATGCTGTGCGCTTGGAGGTTTCACACAGTTGTGATGAAAAGCTTGCTAAATTGCTCTTGCAGCAGTTTGATTTACCCAAACAGTCGCTCTACCGCGTGCATGGCTTGGTGAACTTGGCGCGACTCATGCAATTGGCAGATTTAGCCGAAGGTGACCATCTTAAATTTAAGCCATTTGAGCCTAAAATCAGCCAGCAGATTGTGCCCAATCAATCGTTTTTTACACAACTCAAACAGCAAGATATTTTGATTCATCAGCCTTATGAGAGCTTTGAATCGGTGATTGAGTTTTTGCGCGAAGCTGTGAACGATCCTGATGTGCTTTCAATACAGCAAACCATTTACCGCACAGGCTCTGATCCACGCATGCTTAAATTACTGCAAGAAGCGGTGCGCCGTGGTAAAGAAGTGATGGCGGTGGTGGAACTCAAAGCACGCTTTGATGAAGAAGCTAATATTAACTGGGCAGAAGATTTAGAATCCGTTGGTGCGCAAGTGGTGTACGGCATTGTGGGTTTAAAAACCCATGCCAAAATGTTGTTAGTGATGCGGCGCGAAGGCGAAGGCCTCAAATATTATGGTCATGTCTCAACAGGCAATTACAACCCTAGAACAGCACGCCTTTATACCGATGTGAGTATGCTCACAGCAGATGTACAAATTACCCGAGACATGGAATATTTGTTCAGACATATTGCCAGCCAAGTCAAGTTGCCACGTTTGCAAAAACTATTGGTCGCCCCGTTTAATTTGCATACGCAAATGCTCGCCAAAATTCGAGCGGCCGAACTGGCGGCTAAAGCAGGGAAATCGGCATGTATTATTTTAAAAATGAATGCGCTCACGGATGAAGCTCTCGTAAGGGCTTTGGTAAAGGCTGGGCGCGCAGGGGTGCAAATTGATTTAATTTTACGTGGAGCTTGTATTTTACCCATAGACGCAGCAGGACTTGAAGGGCGTATTCGTGTACGTTCCATTATTGGTCGGTTATTAGAGCATTCGCGCGTGTTTTATTTTAAAGTAGATGAAGTTGAAAATATGTGGCTTGCAAGTGCTGACTGGATGAATCGCAACATGATGCGCCGCGTTGAAATTGCATGGCCGATTGTGGATGCTAAAAACCGCGCACGCATCTTGCTAGAGTGCTGCCAAATGTATCTAGAGGATAATCAAGATGCGTGGATACTCAATGCGGATGGCACTTACTCACCTGTTGCTACAATACCTCACCGAACGTATAGCGCACAACAACAGTTAATACAAAAATACTCTGGGTAATCTACAATGGCTAACCTTATATTATGGCGGCACGCAGAAGCCGAAGATGCAGCTGCTGGTGACAAAGATGCAAGCCGCACCTTAACAAAGCGTGGTCACAAAGATGCATCCAAAGTAGCAACTTGGCTAGATGCACATTTACCAGCTAACACGCAGATTTTATCTAGCCCAGCGCAACGTTGCTTACAAACCTTGCAAGCCTTGCAAAATCTGAATACCCGTAAAGTAAAAGTGGTAGATTTTTTAAGTATAGAGAGCAGTGTTGAACGAATTGCAAAAGAAGTAGTTAATTCAGACCGCACACAAACTATACTCATCGTGGGGCATCAACCCAACCTTGGAAGTTTGATTGCCAAACTGCTGGGGATGAGAGAAGGTGCTTGCGTGGTTAAAAAAGGTGCTGTTTGGTGGCTAAAGCAACGCCCGATTGAAGGTTCTAAAACAAGCGCACTGCAAACGTATTTGTTTACAGTGCAACATCCTGACTGCTAAATTATTTTGTTACTTCTTTTTTGGTCTGCCCGTTTTAATCACTGGAACCGTGTTCATAGCTGCTTTGAGTGCAGCATCTGTCATCGCGCTTAATTGCATCAAACCTGCACGCAATAACTCACTTTTTTTCGCAGGTTGACCTAATTTAACCAAGCGATCTTTCAACACATAAAATTGCGCATATTCAGCTTTAGGAATGGTGAAACTATCACGCTCCATTTTGAGTTTAGGCGTTTTTTCTTTTGTTGGTTTTTCTACTTTTACTTTGGCTGTTTTTTGAACAACAGGTTTTGCTATAGCAGATTTAACAGGTACAACTGGCTTCGTTATCACTGGTTTAGCAGTTTTTTCTGCAACGGTTTCTTTAACTACAGGGGTTTTAAGTGCCGCAGCTTGAATAGGGTTGATTTTTGACATAATAAATTCCTTAATAAACGGTATAAACAGTTTATTCTGTTGGCTAACAAATGCAAATGAAACTTTTATGACAAAATTGCTAATACAAGATTATTCGCACCTGCCAATTGATTTTTTGCCACCCCATCATTTCTTCTTCTAACAAATAATAAGATTGCGGATATTTATTTGCCCAAGCACTAGGCAAGTGAAGCCTAATATGATGAGCCTGATACATCAGTTGCACGCCTCTTAAATTGGGCTTTTTACGCGCGTGGCATAAAATCACCGCCAAGCGCAAGCACAGCAACTGCAGCACAAATAGATAGTCAGAAAAATCCGCCTCTAATTTTTTAAGTTTTGAGCGATGTCCTAAAATGAGCAAACTTAAACAATGCAATTCATTCTGTGAAAAACCCAGCGGCTCAGCATGTTCAAGAATATAAGCACCGTGCAAATGCGCATCAACGGGTGAAATCATACCGCCAATTTCATGCAGTAACGCCGCCCAACGTAGTTTGCGCGTATGGGCTTGGCGTTCACCAGCGGCAAAGTTGATGGTTTCGGTGGCTTTGTCAAAAAGCTTTTCCGCCACATCCGCCACTGCATGAGCTTGAGTTTCATCCACATTGAATTTTTTGGCCAAACGTTTTACCGATGCGTTTCTTAAATCTAACATAACATCTTCACGCGCAATCATGTCGTAAAGTAGGCCGTGCCTCAACGCGCCTTTGGCTGCTTGCATGGTTTCAATTTTCAACACATCAAATACAGCAATCAACACTGACAACCCACCCGCAATTACGGGTTTACGGTCTTCTTTTAAGCCATTGAGGCGCAATCTATCAACCGAGCGCGTGCGCAGAAGCTCAGCCTTAAGCCATTGCAAACCTTCTTTTGTGACGGTGTTGGCTGGTCTGCCATATTGCGCTAAAACATCTGCAACTGCGCCTATCGTGCCTGATGCACCGTAAGCAATCTCCCAATGTTTGCGGTTGAAATGCGTGCCTAGTGTTTCAAAAATAGATTCAGCAGAAATTTCAGCACGTGAAAATGCCTTTTCAGTATATTCACCATTGGCAAAGTGTTTGAGCGACCAAGCCACTGAGCCTACATGTAACGAAGTGGTCTGCGTTGAAGTGAACCCTTGACCCAAAATAAACTCCGTAGAGCGCCCACCAATATCAACCACCAATCTTTTTTCATCAGACTGCGGTAAAAAGCGACTTACCCCTTGATAAATCAACCGCGCCTCTTCCACACCAGAAATCACCTCAACCTCAAAGCCTAGTGCTTTTTTAGCGGCCTTAATAAATACATCTCGATTATTTGCCTCGCGCAGGGTTTGTGTGGCAACAGCGCGTACGTTAGCAGTATCGAACCCTTGCAATCGTTCGCCAAAACGGGCTAAACAGCGAACTCCCCGCTCCATTGATTCAGGCGTAAGATTACGGTTTTCATCAAGGTCACCCCCTTGCCTGACCGCTTCTTTTAAATACTCTACGCGCTCAATGTGACCACTATCCAAACGCCCAATTTCAAGCCTAAAGCTATTTGACCCCAAATCAATTGCGGCGAGCAAGGTGTTGTTTTCTGGGACTAAATCCATTGTATTATTCATGTAGCCTTATCATCCGCAAAAACAGTAATATAGTTTTATAGTGCAATTATAATTTGAAAGTTTGATGACAATGATAAAAATAGGGAGATTATTTGTGTAAAACTTTCATCAAAATGTCACACATCCCAATAGCAATGTTAATTTATACTGTAACCAAAGTTTGCGTATGTAAAGTTGAAGTGCGTCATGTACGCTTGCAAAGATTGAAAGCACTAAGTCAGCATCAACTATTTTGAGGGCTTTATCAATATGAAAAATATTTTGATTGCTAATCCTAAAGGCGGGAGCGGCAAAACAACATTAGCCACTAATCTTGCAAGCTACTTTGCAGGACAAGGTTACTCGGTAATCTTGTCTGATTTAGATCGCCAACAATCATCTGCGCAGTGGCTAAGACGTCGCCCAGAGGTTTTGCCTGATATTCACTTACATTCGCACAAAGGTAAATCCGCGCATCTTGTAAAAGAGTGGTTGATTGTTGACTCTCCCGCTGGTCTGCGTGAGGATAAACTATCCGCCGCTGTGAAAGAGGCCGATTGTGTGATTGTTCCTGTACAACCTTCAGCCTTTGATATTGGGGCTACACGTGCTTTTTTAGAAATGTTGACTCAAGAAAAAGCCGTTCGCAAAAATAAAACCTTTGTCGCAATGGTAGGCATGCGTGTCAATGGTCGCACCCACGCGGCACAGAGCCTTTCTGACTTTATGGCTCAGGCAGATTTTCCTGTACTCACGTATTTACGCAATGCCCAAGTTTACGTGACAGCGGCAGAGCAAGGTTTGGGCATATTTGATATGCGCCCATCACTAGTTGAGCAAGATTTACAGCAGTGGATGCCATTATTGTCGTGGATTTTAGAAGCGACAGACGATGTATCAGCAACCTAATCTAGTTTATTTTTTAGCAGCGATAGCGATTAAATTGCACCCGTAATAATTCCACCACCCAAGCACACATTACTTTCATACACCACGGCACTCTGCCCTGCGGTGATTGCCCATTGTTTTTGCCCAAACTTAATGGTCACTTCGTCAGTGTTAATTTGGTCAATCTCGCACGGGGCATCGGGCTGGCGATAGCGTGTTTTGGCAGCGTACACCCAATTAGTTTTTGGATCTTCGTTATCAATCCATGTCAGTTGCGCGGCCTTTAAGCCGTCACTCAGCAATAGTGGGTGCTCATGACCTTGCACTACAATGAGTTCGTTTTTAGCCATATCTTTAGCTGCCACAAACCACGGTTCGCCGTTACTTTCACGGCTACCACCAATTTTTAAACCTTGACGTTGCCCAAGCGTGTAATACATCAAACCATCGTGCTTACCTACGGTTTTGCCTTCTGGGGTTTTGATATCCCCAGGCTCGCGCGGTAAATATTGACTTAAAAACGCTTGAAACGGGCGTTCGCCAATAAAGCAAATGCCAGTAGAGTCTTTTTTCTCTGCATTGATTAGCCCTGCTTCACGCGCGATTTCACGCACTTCACGTTTTAAATATTTACCGAGTGGAAATAGCGTTTTGCTCAGCTGCGCTTGATTTAGGCGATATAAAAAATAGCTTTGGTCTTTGCTGCCGTCATCGGCTTTCATCAACTGAAATAGCCCTGGTTTTAGCGGGTTTTCACGCACTTGTGCATAGTGCCCTGTGGCAATTAAATCTGCTCCCATGCCCATGGCGTGATCTAAAAATGCACGAAATTTAATTTCTGCATTACATAAAATATCGGGGTTAGGTGTGCGCCCCGCTTGGTATTCACTTAAAAAGTTGGCAAATACGCGGTCTTTGTATTCTTTGCTAAAATTCACCGCTTCAATGTCAATGCCGATTTTATCTGCCACCGATACCGCATCAATTAAGTCTTGCTTACTAGAACAGTATTCATCGGTGTCGTCATCTTCCCAATTTTTCATGAAAAGCCCTGTGACCTCATAACCTTGCTGCTTTAACAGCAAAGCGGTGACGGATGAATCCACGCCACCTGAAAGACCAACAACAATTTTCTTTTTTTGTACTTGATTTAAATTCATGGTCATCATTTATAAGTGAGTAAGCACTGACAGCGGAAACTGCCTGCCGCTTAGATAGTCTTCAAAACAAGTTAATACTTGCGGACTACGCATCAAATGTGCTTGGGCGCGAATTTCTTCTATACTCATCCACACCGCGCGAATAATACCATCGTCAAGCGACCTATTGGGTTGATGATTGTGCACGCTTCCAATAAATGCAAAGCGCAAATAAGTGGTGTCATTATGCTCATGTTTCCAGTGATAAATACCCAGCAATGCGGTGGGGCTAAATGCGTAGGCAGACTCTTCTAAGGTTTCGCGCACTACTGCTTGCAATAGCGTTTCCTTATCTTCTAAATGTCCCGCAGGCTGGTTAAAACGGTTACCACGGTCTGTCGTTTCTTCTACCAATAAAAATTTGCCGTTTTGTTCAACAATGGCGGCAACAGTGGTGTGAGGTAGCCATTGGGTAGATTGTTGAAAGTCGTTCGCCATAATATGTATTCTCTAATATGTATATAAGTTTAACCTAGATTCATCGCAAACGGATTAGCACAGAATCAAAAGCAATGTTAAAGTTTTGGTATGAATCAACAAGATGAATACAAAATAAAAATTTACCTCGCATCACGTAGCCCACGCCGCGTTGAACTTCTCAAGCAAATTGGCGTGGATTGCATTACCATGCCTGCCGATATTGATGAATCGCAACACCCCAATGAACCACCAATAACTTATGTGCTACGCATGGCGCGGCAAAAAGCCGAAGTTTGTTTACAGCAATTAGGCAATGCTTCAACACCCATTCTGGCAGCAGACACCACCGTGGTACATCATCAAGTGTTAGGAAAACCTGTAGATAATGAAGATGCGCGGCGCATGTTACTTGCATTGTCTGGCAGTACGCATGAAGTACATACGGCGGTTGCCTTGGCGTTTAATGGCGTGATTGAAGTGGCATTGTCAACCACACGTGTTGAAATGATGCCACTTAACCTCGCACAAATTGAGGCTTACGTTGACAGTGGCGAGCCCTTTGATAAGGCAGGCGGCTATGGCATACAGGGCTTGGCAGGCGCATGGATTAAGCACATTGAAGGCAGTTATACTGGGGTAATGGGTTTGCCAATTTTTGAGACGGCAAGCTTACTTAGAAAGCATCAATTGTTTACTTTATAAAAAATATAAGAGCATACCCGTGAGAGAAGAACTTTTAATTAACGTCACCCCGCAAGAAACACGGATTGCCACCATGGAAAATGGTGTGCTACAGGAGCTACAGATTGAGCGTAGCTCTTCATTAGGGTTGGTAGGCAACGTATATCGGGGTATCGTATGTAGAGTGTTACCTGGAATGCAATCAGCTTTTGTTGAAATGGGGTTGCAACGTGCCGCTTTTTTACACGCAGGAGATATTTTAGAGTGTAGCGACGCTGAAAACCCACGCTCAATCCAAGAGGTATTGCACGAAGGTCAATCTGTGATGGTACAAGTCATTAAAGACCCGATTGGTACAAAAGGAGCAAGGCTCACCACACACATTAGTGTTGCAGGGCGTTTTTTAGTCTATTTGCCGCAACAAGCACATATCGGTGTTTCGCAGCGCATTGAAGATGAGGCCGAGCGCGAGGCACTCAAAACAAAGCTGATTCGCCTGCTCCCTGATAACGGCATCGGTGGTTACATTATTCGCACCATGTCTGAAACCGCAACAGATGCTGAACTGCTGGCTGATATTGATTATTTAAGCAAAACTTGGGCACATATTCGTGAAAAAAGCACCACTGTGCCTGAGCGTACGCTCATTTTTCAAGACCTCAATTTACCCATGCGCGTTTTGCGCGATGTTGTGTGTGCAGAAACCGAAATCGTACGCGTTGATTCAAGTGAAACGTACCAAAAATTAGTGGACTTTGCACATTTATATGCCATCGCAGCAACAAGTAAATTAGTGCATTACCAAGGTGAACGCCCTCTTTTTGATTTATATAACATTGAACAAGAAATAGAAAAAGCCATGTCACGCAAGGTGGAGCTTAAATCTGGCGGCTACCTGATTTTTGACCAAACAGAAGCTTTAACGACTGTAGATGTGAACACTGGTAGCTTTGTCAGCGGCAAAAATTTATCTGATACGATTTTTAAAACCAATTTAGAAGCCGCACAAGCAATCGCACGTCAACTCAAATTACGCAATTTGGGCGGCATTATCATTATTGATTTTATTGATATGGATGAAGACTCGCAACGCGATGCCGTACTTGATGAGCTTAATAAAGCTGTGGCAAATGACCGCGCACGCATCAGTGTGAATGGGTTTAGTGCGCTTGGTTTAGTAGAAATGACGCGTAAGCGTACGCGTGAAAGCTTAGCACACACACTGTGTGAGCCCTGCCCCACCTGCCAAGGGCGTGGTGAAATTAAAACGGCTCAAACTATGTGTTATGAAATTTTACGCGAGTTATTACGGGAAGCACGCCAGTTTAGCGCGCGCGAGCTACGCGTACTAGCTGCGCCTAAAGTCATTGAAATGTTGCAAGATGAAGAATCACAAAGTCTAGCCAATCTATCTGACTTTATAGGTAAGCCAATCTCCTTACAAGTTGAAGCTGGCTACAACCAAGAGTCATTTGATATTATTTTAATGTAATGAAACCTTGGCAAAATACTAAGGAGATGCTGAGTTGATTAGTATTTTCAAGGCATGTTGATGCCTACTTAAGCATTCTGGGTCATGCCGACCTTATGGTAAACTTGTACTTATAAAAGCACTTTAACTCAAACAAAGAGAATTTCATGTCTGGCAATACACTTGGTAAGCTTTTTACTTTTACATCGTTTGGCGAATCACATGGCGCAGCCATTGGTGGTGTAGTAGATGGCTGCCCACCAGGTTTAGCACTATGTGCTGAAGATTTACAAATAGATTTAGACCGCCGAAAACCTGGCACTTCACGCCATGTTACCCAACGTAGCGAGGCTGATTCAGTTGAAATTTTATCGGGTGTGTTTGAAGGTAAAACTACAGGCGCACCCATTGGTTTACTCATTCGCAACACCGACCAGCGTAGCCAAGACTACAGCAAAATCATGGATACTTTTCGCCCTGGTCATGCAGATTACACTTACACACAAAAATATGGCGTACGCGATTATCGCGGCGGTGGCAGAAGCAGTGCCCGTGAAACTGCCGTGCGTGTAGCAGCAGGTGCTATTGCAAAAAAATGGCTTAATCAAAAATACGGCGTACAAATACGCGGCTACTTAAGCCAACTGGGTGAAATGGAAATTCCATTTGTCAGTTGGGATGCGTTAAATGACCCAGAAAACAAATTATTTACGCCCAATTTAGAGCTTCTGCCTCAGCTTGAAGCCTATTTAGATCGCATCCGTAGTGAACGTGATTCGGTTGGCGCAAAAATAACCGTGTTGGCAGAAAGTGTACCAGTGGGCTTAGGCGAACCGATTTTTGACCGCTTAGATGCAGAAATTGCCTACGCAATGATGAGCATTAACGCCGTAAAAGGTGTAGAAATTGGCGATGGCTTTGCCAGCGTAGCACAGCGTGGTAGTGTGCATTCAGATGAAATGACTCCCCAAGGCTTTGTGAGTAACCACGCAGGTGGAATTTTAGGTGGCATTTCTACGGGGCAAAGCATTAGCGTCAATGTGGCATTCAAGCCTACTTCTAGCATTCCACAAGAGCGCCGCTCTATTGATAAAAACGGCCAAGCAGTCATGATGCAAACAACAGGCCGGCACGACCCATGCGTGGGCATACGCGCAACGCCCATTGTAGAAGCCATGTTGGCCATGGTATTGATGGATCATGCCTTGCGCCACCGCGCACAAAATGCCGATGTGAGTTGCAACACACCTAAACTCGCTTAATCCTAAAAACGGTTTTTCATCCACGAAATAAATCAAAAACATAAATCAATCATGACATTCACCTATTGGTTCCGATTTTTAACTCGCGTAGATCTTTGAATTTTTTCGTGTTTTTAGTGTGTTGCGTGGACAAACTTTTTTATAGAGTTATAAGATTTCAGTGCGTTTGCAGTAAAAAAACAGGGGGGAGTCCCAATTTGCTACAAAAGTGCGCCCCTTAAGGTAACCTCTCTGCCTTAGGCATTTACTTTATCAATCGCGCCCCTACATACGACTTTTCAAGTGCTTTAGCACTTATTGCACAAATCTTGTTGCTTTAGCGGCTTAGATTGGTGGTCATGCCCCTTGCGGGTTGAAAATCGGAGTGCCCGTGGTACAGGCGACTTTCTGAGACCTCACCAAAAAACAAAAAACCTCGCTTTTGGCGAGGTTTTTTTGGTCAAACTTAATCACACCAAGCTTTTAGCTCAGCGTGAGTATTAAACTTACACGATAGTAAACTCACTCGCTGTCATAGTTGGGTGTGTTGTTGTGCCTAGTGTTGCAAATTTCACAGCCGCAACACCACCATTACCATCGGCATCGTAGTACAAATCACCTGTAGTCGTATTGTAAATGATGCGGTCAGTACTATCTAAACCAGCCACTGCACCTGCACCAGAAACAAAGTCAGAACCACTTAGTGCACCTGCTGAAAGCGCATCAAAAATGGCACTATCTAAGTGAATTTGATCCGCAACCACAAAGTCTGTAATCGTATCCACATTTGTGGCACCTAAAGTGGAGCTAAACACAAACACATCAGATCCTGACCCACCTGTGAGCGTATCGTTACCTAAGCCGCCAGTGAGTGTGTCATTACCTAAGCCACCTATTAGTTTATTTGCCGCATCATTACCAATCAAAGCATTAGCGGCATCGTTACCAATTAGGTTAAGTTTAGTGGTTCCTGTAGCACTTGCATCTAGGTTCTCTAAATTAAGCCCTAATGTAATGGTGCTTGCTACAGAAAGCGTTACGCTATTATCTAACACCACTGTATCAATACCAGAAGTCGCGCCTGCAACTTCGCTAATCGCATCTTGCAATGAGGCTGTAGTGAGTGATCCAACAGTAGTTGTTTTGAGATTTACGTGATAAGTATCATTACCAGCACCACCAACCAACTTATCAACGCCTGCACCGCCTGTTAGCGTGTCATCACCATTGCCACCGCTAATAGTATCATTACCAGCACCACCATCTAAGGCATTATTACCAACGTTACCAGTAATAGTATTAGCAAGTGTATTACCCGTACCATCAATGTTGCCAGTGCCAGTAAGTGTCAGCTTCTCTACATTGTTAATTGTATCAAGTGAGTAAGTTATACTTGCCTCAACGGTATCTATCTCATTTAGTGTTGCTAGCTCGCCCTGCACTACATCACCCGCTTCATCAACACGGTAAGTATCACTACCAGAACCACCCACTAAAGTATCTGCACCAACACCACCATCTAAGGTGTCATTGCCCGCACCACCAGATAATGAGTTATTTTCTGCGTTGCCTGTTAAAACGTTTCTTAAAGCGTTACCAGTGCCGTTGATTGCCGTGCCTGAAAGTGTTAAGTTTTCTAAGCGTTGGCTACCTGTGCCAACGGTTGCTAAAGTGTAATCGATGCTTGAAATAACCGTGTCAATTTCAGTAATTGAGATTGACGTTTCACCAACAATACTGTCACTTGCGCTATCCACATAAAAGGTGTCATTGCCAGCCCCACCATTCATTGTGTCGTTACCAGTCCCACCATTTAATGTATCGTTACCAATTCCCCCTACCAAAGAGTTATTGTTTGCATTACCAATAATATGGTTTTTAAGCACATTACCCGTGCCATTAAGTGCCGCACCGTTGAGTGTTAAGTTTTCAAGATTCGCACCCAATGTATAATTTCCTTCAGAAATAACGGTATCAATTTCCCCTACAAAGATTGAAGTTTCTGTCACTACATCAGTAGTCGCATCTACATAATAAGTGTCGTTACCTGCCCCCCCAATCATGGTATCGTTACCAGTGCCACCGTTTAATGTATTTGCACCAGTGTTACCTGTTAATACATCATTGCTTCCATCCCGTCCTGTAGCAGAAAGTGCAGCCGAACCAGTTAAAGTCAACTTTTCAACATTAGTGGCATCTGCTAGTGAATAACTTACACTTGCTTTAATGGTATCAGTACCTTCACCAATGACTTCAATAACCAGATCTGCTACATCATCCACAATGTAAGTATCATCTCCGTCACCACCTTCTAACGTGTCACCACCGGCTAAGGTATCACTTGAGCCGCCACTGATAATATTAGCCGTATCATTCCCAGTAAGATGGTTGTTTAGGGTATTACCTGTTAAATTAAGCTTACTCGAACCTGTACCGCTTGCATCTAAATTCTCAACCCCTGTAGAGAGGGTAATTGTGCTTGCAGCAACTAAAACCACAGATCCACTTACGTTAATAGTATCTACACCACCAGTAGGGGATGATGTTTCTGTCACACTATCTTGCAATGAGGCGGTTAACACCGTTCCAACAGTTGCTGTTTTTAAAGTCATGTTATATGTGTCGTCCCCAACACCACCCACTAAGGTATCAATACCAGCACCACCATTTAAGATATTGTTTTCCGCATTACCCGTAAGCGTGTTGGCTAACGCATTGCCCGTACCTGAAATGGCAGTACCTTTTAGCGTTAATTTCTCAACGTTATCTGCCAAAACATAGCTATCTAAATAGCTTTCTACTGTATCCGTTGTACCATTGGCTGCACCACTTAGCTCAGTTACTACATCATTTTCATCATCTACAATATAAATGTCATTACCAACACCGCCTGCCATTGTGTCAGCACCTTCACCCCCATCTAAAGTGTCATTACCTATATCATCAGTCAGTACATCGTTACCAGTCAAACCTCTGATTAAATCAGAACCCGTGCCGCCTTCTAGGGTGTCATCTGCTAAGGGTAAGTCTTGATCGCCAATAATAGTTGCCATGTGAATTCCTTTCGAGAATTAAATTATTTTGTTTCTATAATTTAGTTGCAATATGCATTGATTTAACAATTAAAATCAATAGAAACATCCAGTATTTGAAAAAACGTCGTAATGCTAATATGCTTAAAAGCAATATATATGCCAGCAACAATAACACCCCCGCCGTAAAGTAATCATGGGTTGTTTAACAAGATACCACTTACGCTTGGCCAACTTTAGCGAAGCTAGTCAGATTACTTATTGCGTAAAATGCGGTCGTGACCATGAACAAAGTGACAATATTGCGACATGCTTATTAGAACGGATGACAAAAATTGTCAGAAAATCTCTTGGTTAGCAGTGAACTTTCAACAATACTGCCACTAAACTTGGTATAAAAAGTAAAAAAGGCTCTAACTTTAGAGCCTTTTTTACACTAGTAATATTTCAAATCACCATCAAAGTCGCATTAAACACCTGGGCAGGTTTTTGGTGCGTATTTAGCCTCAGCACTTGCAGCGCATGTCCACACACCAGTCGTTGCATCTCGCGTCCAAATTAATGTTGATCCATTCACTTGTGATGGTGCATTTTTAATTGTACAAGTAATTGTTGTTGCATCTACAGCAATATCGCAGTTACCTGTAGAAGCTTGCAAACCAATGCTAGCAGCATCAGATGGGTCTGTACCTTCACCTAATAGTAATTCAAATGCTGTTTTACCGCCTGAAATTTCAGACAAACCAGCAACCACTTTTGCTTTAGATTGATAATCAGAATAAGCTGGAATTGCAACAGCTGCCAAAATACCAATAATTGCAACCACAATCATTAACTCGATTAAGGTAAAACCTTTTTGTACTTGTTTCATATTTATTTCCTTTATTTAAAAAATTAAGAATGACTGCACCGCAATTTAACCAACACTGCTGTGCTTGAAAAATATATAAGCAATGCGCGTGCCAACTATTAAAGCCCTCACCTTCAAAATTTCAATGGTATTGATAAAGGTTGTAAATACGTTGAACTCCATTAAAAGTTGTGTGTTCATCTAAAAAAAAGCGGGGTTGCCCCCGCTTTTTTAACTCCAGAACTGACAATTTGGTCACTTTACTAACAATTTTGTCACTGACGATTTAGGTTTTTTGGTAACCCTGATTTACCAAAACTTCCACCAAGGTTTTTTAATTGCGCCAGCTTCCTGGCTGGTTACTTTGAACCTTCAGCAACTTTCTGTAAATTAGCTAAGCCAGTATCAAAAATGCCGTTAATAGCGTTTAGTGCAGTCTCGTCATCTTGACCTGCTGGGATAGGTGGATTGAGCTTGTATAAACGGTAAAAACGACCAACCCATTGCACGTTGGTTTCGCCTGCTTTTTCTCCTTTTGATACACGCATAAATGCATTGTAATCGGTCAGTGGTAGCGGGCTAGTGGTAATTTCGTATTTAACTTTCATGTCCGCATCATCAATACTACGCAGTTTTTCATTGATTGCGCGGCCATCTTTGAGCGTTAAGGTTCTGAATATTTCATCGCCTTTTTTCTCTAATTTAGTGCTGGCAACGGCTGGATGCCATTTTTGCATATTGCCAAAGTCTTTGACTAACGCCCATACTTTTGCAGGGTCTGCTTTAATTGTGACATTTTTTTCTACTTTAAGTGGTGTAGGGCCGTGTGCTGCTGCGGTAAAAGAAATTAAACTAAGTGCCAGTAATGCTAAAATTTTCTTCATTCTAATGTTCTCCAAAGTGCTCAATAATTGAGAGGGGTTATTCAAAAACAACAGCGTATTATAAATGACAATGCTATTTTTTTTAAAAATTGATTTTCAAAAAAATGATTGTATTTGTCTATCTCCTATTTGTTAGTGACATGCGCATGTAACGAAGGCCGAGATAGCTTGGTTGACATACTGGGGTGCTTTGAGTGCTCAATAGATGAAGTGGGTTTACTCGTGAGTGACTCTATTGTTGAGGCTTGCAAGCTCTCCTGCCACGAAGAGAGGTGTCTGCAAGTATTGCGCTACTAAGCTGGCAGTACTGCCATTAGCCTTTTACAAAAACGTTTTGCCTAAATGATAAGCGATTGCAGCAACAATACCCGCGCATGGAATAGTCAGCACCCACGCCCACACAATGCGTGAAGCCAAGCCCCAGCGCACAGCAGAAGCACGGCGTGATAAGCCAACGCCCACAATGGCACCTGTAATGGTATGCGTGGTGGAAACAGGAATGCCAAGAGAAGTTGCTAAAAACAGTGCTATTGAGCCTGATGTTTGCGCACAAAAACCGCCTGACGGACGCACTTTAGTAATGCCCATACCCATGGTACGCACAATGCGCCAACCACCCATTAACGTACCCAGACCCATGGCAATTTGACATGAAATCACCACCCAAAATGGCACATGAAAATCACCTTGTAAGTAGCCGTTGGCAAATAGTAAAACGGTAATAATGCCCATGGTTTTTTGTGCATCGTTTGCGCCATGGCCTAAGCTAAAGAGCGAGGATGAAATAAATTGCATTTTATTAAAGCGGCTTTCAGTTTTATAAGGGGCAGTTTTTTCAAATAACCAAAGCACCAGCACCGATAACGTAAGCGCAAGCAACATGCCAAATAAAGGTGAGAGTACAATCGCCACGCCAGTGGTGATGAGTTTACTGCCAACAATAATACCTTTGGTTCCCGCATGGGCAACGCCAGCACCTAGTAAGCCACCAATGAGCGCATGAGATGATGATGACGGAATACCAAACCACCATGTAATCACGTTCCAAGCAATTGCGCCGCTTAATGCACCAAAAATAACCGCATTATTTACAATGTTGGGGTCAATAATACCTTTGCCAACCGTATCTGCTACATGCAACCCAAAAAACAAAAATGCAATGAAGTTAAAAAATGCAGCCCATATCACCGCCGCTTGTGGTGTGAGCAAACGCGTAGAAACCATGAGCGCAATGGAGTTTGCTGCATCATGAAAGCCGTTCATAAAATCGAATAAAAGCGCGACTAGCACGAGTAGCCCAATGACAATCGTTGCGTGTTCTATCATGACTTTTCCTTAAATGCGCTCTAGCACAACGCCATGAATCACATCTGAAACATCTTGGCAACTATCAATCGCCTCTTCAAATAAGTCATAAAGTTCTTTTGAGCGGATAATCGTGCGTGCATCAGACTCTTCTGCAAATAAGCGGTGCATTCCCGCACGCATAACATGATCCCCTTCACCCTCAATGCGGCTGATTTCTTCACAGGTGCGTAAAATTTTCTCAGCATTTTTCATGTCAGAAAGCATGTGAACAGCATCTTGTACCTTTTCTGAAGCTCGCAATAAAATTTGTGCTAATGCGACCATTTCAGGTGTAAAGCTAGAATGCCCATAAATTTTTGCGCTTTGTGGAATATCTTCCATGTAGTCAATGATGTCATCTAATGCCATTGCGAGCTCGCGAATTTCGCGTCGATCAAACGGGGTAATAAAGGTTTTATGGAGGGAGAGTAAAATTTCTTTTGTGTATTCGTCAGCTTCTGATTCAATTTTGCGAATTTCTGCAAAATGCTCTTCAAATTTATCGGCATCTCCACGCACTGCGGACATCATCGCGAGCACCTTAGAGCATCTTACTGCGCTATCTGCTAGCTGGTTAAACAATACAAAGTAATTGTCGCTGCGTGGTGTAATCGCTGCCATCAATCGACCAAAAGTAGCATTCGCCATCGTTTTTCTCCCAATTGTTACTGTTTTATTACGTTTATGTGACAATGGTTAGTTTAACCTTACTGGCTAAAATCTGCGAGTGATTATTTATTTAGTCGTGTTAGTTTATGCAACTTTAGACATTAAACCTAAAGTGCATTACATCGCCATCTTGAACAATATACTCTTTGCCTTCTAGGCGCATTTTGCCTGCTTCTTTTGAGCCTTGCTCACCTTTGTTTTTGACGTATTCATTATAAGCAATGACCTCAGCGCGAATAAACCCACGCTCAAAATCAGTGTGAATCACGCCTGCGGCTTGTGGCGCGGTTGCCCCTTTTTTAATAGTCCAAGCACGGACTTCTTGCACGCCAGCGGTAAAGTAAGTTTGCAGGCCTAGTAAATTATACGCAGCGCGAATCACACGGTTTAAGCCTGGCTCTTCTTGGCCGAGCTCTGATAAGAATAGTAATTTATCTTCTTCATCTAACTCAGAGATTTCACCTTCAATTTTTGCGCAGATGCATACCACAGGCGCATTTTCAGCTTTGCCTAATGCTATTATTTTGTCTAGGTGTGGGTTGTTCTCAAAGCCTTTTTCATCCACGTTGGCGAGGTACATCACAGGTTTAACGGTAATTAAGCATAGTGGTTTGAGTAGTTGCAGTTCATCTGCATCTAAGCTTAGTGTACGCACAGCTTTGGCTTGGTCTAAACACGGGATGACTTTTTCTAGCACTTTAATCAAGGCAATCGCATCTTTATCGCCGCTTTTGGCTTTTTTGCTTTCGCGTTGCATGGTTTTTTCAACAGTTTCCATGTCTGCTAGGGCAAGCTCAGTGTTGATGACTTCAATGTCTGATAGCGGATCAATTTTATTAGCAACGTGAATCACGTTGCTGTCTTCAAAGCAGCGTACTACGTGTGCAATAGCGTCAGTTTCACGGATGTTGGCTAAAAATTTGTTGCCTAAACCTTCACCTTTTGAGGCTCCTGCAACCAAGCCTGCAATATCTACAAATTCAACAATCGCAGGCTGTACTTTTTGAGGCTTAACAATATCAATCAGCGGTTGCATACGTGGGTCAGGCACTTCCACAATGCCTACGTTTGGCTCAATGGTGCAGAATGGGTAGTTTTCAGCAGCGATGCCAGCTTTGGTGATGGCGTTAAAAAGGGTTGATTTACCAACGTTTGGGAGACCTACAATGCCGCATTTCATATCATTCCAATCATCAATTCATTATTTTTTCGTGTGCAATTTTAACATTGCGTTGTCAAATTCGCCTGCCAATAAATAGCCTAGTATTGTTGTGCTTTCATCAAGACTGTTGTCAATACGCGTTTGCTCGTCTTTTAGCGGTGGCTTTAACACAAAATTGATTACTTCATTTCTATCCCCTGGGTGACCAATTCCCACGCGTAAACGCCAGTAATCCGATGTGCCAAGCGCACTGTGAATGTCCTTTAAGCCATTGTGGCCACCATGCCCACCGCCGAATTTTAGTTTGATACTGCCCGCTGGCAAATCAAGTTCATCATGAATTACTAAAATTTCCGCGGGGCTAATCTTGTAGTAGTTGGCCAGTGCTGCTACTGCTTTGCCACTTAAATTCATGAATGTAGTGGGTTTAAGCAACCATTTATCTTGATGCGTACTGAGTTTTCCCACCATCCCAAACATTTTGGGCTCCAATGTAAGCTTGCTGTTGGTTTGCTCCGCTACGGCATCTACCCACCAAAAACCAGCGTTATGACGTGTGCGCTCGTATTTTTCGCCCACATTGCCTAAGCCTACAAAAAGTTTAATGCCATTCTTCATGGTTGGATTGTATCAATAAAAAACGCGCACTTTATTAAAAGAGTGCGCGTTTGATGTTAGTTTATATGATTAAACTATTAAGCGGCTGATTCTTCAGTTGCTGCAGATACGCCACCGCGCGTTTTTGCGATAGAAGCTACTGCAGCGTCATCACCGTGCGCCAATTGAACAAACTCAACCCCTTTGGGTAGTTTGATTTGTGACAAGTGGACTGAGTGACCCATTTCAAGTGTTGCAACATCCACTTCAATAAACTCTGGCAAATCTTTTGCCAAGCAACTTACATCAGCTTCTGTTTGAATGTGTGCAACAATGCCGCCACCTAATTTTACGCCAGGGGCTACATCAGCATTAACGAAATGCAATGGCACTTTAACGTGAATTTTTTCAGTAGCACTTACGCGTTGAAAATCAACGTGTTGAATTGTATTGCGCACTGGGTGCATTTGAAAGTCACGTAGCAACACGCTTTCTTTTTTGCCCTCAACGATTAAGCTTAATACTGAAGCATGAAATGCCTCATGACGGAATTGCAAGAACAATTCTTTTGCATTTACTTCCAATGTTATCGCCTCTTTACCACCACCATACACTACACCTGGAACTGAGCCAGCGCGACGAAGGCGGCGGCTCGCACCCGTACCTTTAGCATCACGTTTTACTGCATTGATTTCAATAGCCATTTTACTACTCCTAAAACCACCATAATTGGGTGGGTATTACACTAAAATCTGCTTTCCGCGACCAGAAAACAGGGTTAAAAACTTATTTAAAATGATTAAATAAATCAATAATCACTAGAAAGCGAGCTGATGACAGTGCAAAAAGTACGGCAAAGCGAAGCTGACAATCTGAGTGTTGATTTAATTAATCCATAAATAAAGAGCTGACTGAGTCTTCACAACTAATTCTGCGTATGGTTTCTGCAAGTAACTCTGCGGCACTTAATTGACGAATTTTTTTGCAATTCGCTGCATCAGCACCTAATTGAATGGTATTGGTAACGACTAGCTCATCTAATTCAGAACTCATAATGCGCTCTGCGGCACCGCCTGATAATACAGGGTGTGTTGCATAAGCCACTACTTTTTTTGCCCCATGTTTTTTGAGAGCCGCAGCGGCTTCGCAAAGGGTGTTTGCTGTATCTACCATGTCATCCATAATCACGCAGGTGCGGTCGGCTACATCACCAATAATGTTCATCACTTTAGCCACATTGGGTTTGGGGCGACGTTTATCAATGATGGCTAAATCAGCACTCAATTGTTTTGCACAGGCTCGTGCGCGCACTACGCCACCCACGTCTGGTGAAACTACAACTAAATTCTCGTGCTTTTGCTTAAGCAAATCTGCCAGCAAAATGGGTGTTGCGTAAATATTATCAACAGGAATATCAAAAAAACCTTGAATTTGATCTGAGTGCAAATCCATAGTGAGGACGCGGTTTACACCAACCCCCGTGAGCATGTTGGCGACCACTTTTGCGGTAATCGCTACACGCGCTGAGCGGGGACGTCGATCTTGGCGTGAGTAACCAAAGTAGGGGATTGCAGCGGTAATACGTCCAGCGGAAGAGCGACGTAATGCGTCCACCATTACCATCACTTCCATTAAAGTGTCATTGGTTGGGTGGCTGGTTGATTGCAGTACAAAAACATCTCGTCCACGCACATTTTCAAGCAACTCAACGGTGATTTCACCATCGCTAAAGGTGCCAACATGGGCACGGCCAAGCTCAATACCTAGGTGCTGAGCAACCTCTTGCGCAAGCGCAGGGTTTGCATTGCCTGTAAAGACCATCATGTTGCCGTTAGATGACATTTATCTTCCTATTCACTTGCAGGCTTGCTCACGCCAGCGAGACCATAAAAAACTTACAAAAAATAAAAGCGCGTAAATCGATAGAATCTACACGCTTTATTTTACTGCATTTAGGCTGAGCCTAAACACAAAATTTTGGCTGGGGAGGAAGGATTCGAACCTTCGCATGCCGGAATCAAAATCCGGTGCCTTAACCAGCTTGGCGACTCCCCAATAGTTAATCAATTTTCAATTAGATGTAAAATCTAACAGAGGGTGTTGACTTAACCCCTTTGCAACAAAGCCGCTTACATTGGCTGGCTTTTTTTCATATATTTCGTTGGCAATTTGGACATTTTTCACTTCCAAAAAAACCGATGCCCCCGAGCCGCTCATTTTCGCATCGCCAAATTGCTTGAGCCAACTTAAACAGCTCGCAACAGCAGGGTAGTTCTTGCAAACTACTTTTTCAAGGTCATTGATAAACTCAGTTTGAGCAACCGAATTTTGCACGCAAAATTGATGCGCCCTTGAAAAGCCCAGCATTGTAGTAGGAATCGTGTCTTTGGTCAATTGCTTATTTGCAAAAATTTGTGCAGTTGATACGTGTGCATTTGGCGTTAATACAACGTAGTACGCATCAGGCAATACTATGTGTTGGAGTTGCTCTCCTATCCCTTCTGCCCATGCATTGGTGCCAAATATAAAAAATGGCACATCAGCCCCGAGCTTTAATCCCAGCGCCTGCAACTCGTGGCGTGATAAATCTAGCTTCCAAAGGCGATTAAGCGCGAGCAATACGGTCGCCGCGTCAGAGCTGCCTCCACCAAGCCCGCCACCCATGGGGATGTGCTTTTCAACATAGAGTTCTACACCATGCTGGTAATTTGTGTGCGCCTGCAAAAGCTTGGCGGCGCGAATACATAAATCTTGTGCTTGCGTTACGTTGGCAATGTCGCGTGTACGGATAATTTCTTTGGTTTTGGTGGGTTTTAAATAGATGGAGTCGTAAAAATCTAATAAGCGAAACACGGTCTGTAATAGGTGATACCCATCAGCGCGTAGCCCAACAACATGCAAAAATAAGTTGATTTTTCCTGGGGCTAAAAATTTTTGAAAGTCTTGCATTGCGGATAATCCTAGAAAAGCTGTTGCTTGCGTTTTTTAGTGCCGATCTATTTTTTTAATTACTTAGTATCAATTGGTTCAGATTTGCCAACGAAGTGCCATTGTTCAACGAGCAGTTTTAGATTGACTTTTTCGCTTTTAAGTAAAATTTTATGTGGCAACATATAGTCATCTTTCTCGGCGTAGTGCTCATATTCAATATCCCAGCCGTCTTGTTTTAAGGTGATTAAACGACCTTGTTCATCCCAAGTGCTGATTTCAACGGGAGATTGTGATGGGCGACCAACCGACCAATCTGCTAAACCAGTGAGTGGCAGTTGCCAACCTAATGCAGCCTGCGTGAGGCTTTCAGCACTATCAGCTGAGATGCTGTTGCCATTGGCATCTTCTAAGGTAACGCGTTGAGAGTCTTTGCTAATGCTGGCAACTTGACTACCCAATGGTGAATAAAGCGCAATACTGTCGTGAGTTGCTGCATGTTGCCAAAGCACACCGCCCGAAAACCCTTTATTGGCGGTTTGAACACCAATGCGACCTTTTAACGTAAATTGTTGCAAATGAGCGAGTTGCTGCAAATGCAATTGATGACGCAGTGTAGAGGCACTATCGAATTGCGGAGGGGCTTTTGTACTCGCACAAGCCTGAAGTAATGCGCAAAAAATAACGAGCCATGCCGTGCGTAAGAAGGCATTCATTTTTAAAGGAAATGCGAGATGAGTGGCTGTGCGGGCGAATTGCCTCAAAGCACGGTACTTGTAACCTCTCTGTACGCCAAGTACTATCTCGGCTTCTGCGTTCTGTGCGCCTCGCACTTCATCTCGTTCACTCACTTATTCCGTGTTTCCTAATCTTACGATTTAAATTTATTGGCAGTGTTGATTAAAGTTTCGTTATGCGGGTGTGAAATTAAAGCATCATCCCAGATTTTTTTGGCTTGTTCGTGCTGACCTTTTTTCCATAACACTTCACCCAAATGTGCTGCAATTTCAGGGTCTTGACTAGTGTTGTAAGCTTGTTGCAAATAGCGCAGAGCTTGGTCTAGATTGCCTTTTCGGTAATGTGCCCAGCCTAGGCTATCTAGCATAAAATAATCATTGGGAGCAATTTTAAGTGCTTTTTCAATGAGCGTAATGGCTTCATTTAGTCTAATGTTGCGGTCTGCAAATGAGTAACCCAGTGCGTTGTATGCGGCGGCAAAATCTGGTTTGATCGCCATCGCTCTACGTAATTCCGACTCCATTAGCTCAAACTTTTGGGTGCGCTCGGCCGCGAGTGCGTAGTCATAAATCAAATCAGGGCTATTAGGTAAATTTTTAATCGCTTTCTCAAGTAAATCAAAGGCTTCTTTATGGCGTTGCGCTTTACCGAGCAGTGAGGCTTGCGCTTGAATCACGATAATTTGCTGCTCGGTATTTAAATCTTCCACAACATCTAAAAAATCAACAGCTTTATCTGTGGATTGTGTGAGTGCAATTAAATTAGCCAAATTGATCTGTGCGTCTAAATAATGCGCATCCGTGGGGGTGATTTTTTGATACCACGCAATGGCTGTTTCGGTTTGGTCTAATTTTTCTGCGGTTTGCCCAAGATAAATATAAAGTTGGTCTTTACTTTTCATGCCTAGCGATAAAGCTTGTTTAAAGTAACCTTCTGCACTAGGGTAGTCGGCCGACTGATAGGCAAGCAAACCAACGATTGCAGTGACTTCTGCATGGTTTTTAAATTGCGTGTTGACGGCATTGTTTTTTGCTTGCTCAAGGATTGCTGGAAACAGTTCTTTGGCTTCAGAAAATTGCTTTTGATTCACCAAAGAGCGGGCAAGTTGTATGCGAACCTCTATTTCTTCTGGATTGATATCTAAAAAGTGGCGGTAAAAATCAATCGCGGCTTGGGGTGATTGCTTTTCAAGCAACTGACCTTTGAATAAAGCAACTAAAGGCCAAGAAGCATTAAGCTGTTCGGTCAAGTTGATTTCTTTTAACGCTAAATCATCTTGATTGGCAATCGTTGCGGCTTGAGCCATGGCAAAATGCGCTTCTGCCAACTCAGGGTATGGTTTGGCAAGTGATTGCACCAAGCGCAAAGTGGCGATTTTATCTTTGCTACGACTAAGCAAATTATTGAGTGACAAAAAGCCGCCTGCGCGCGTGCTTTCTTGACGGAGCAATTGAGCTAAATGGGGTTCAGCTTCTTTTAAATTACCTGTTGCAATCCACATTTCTGTGGAGGCTTTTTGCGCTTCGGTAGACTTTGGGTCAAGCTCTGCCCACAGTTTGATGGCTGGGATTGCCAAGCTCGGCATATTGCCATAAGCCCCAATTTCGGCAGCGCGTTTGGCGAGCATTGCGCTATAAGGTGAAGATAGGTCTGACTTAGCTAAGTTGTAAAAAACCGTACCTGAAGTTGCGTAGTCACCGCGCTGACCAGCAATTTCTGCAATCAAATAACGATAAACAAATTCGGCAGTAAGTGAAGCGTCTGGTGCTTTAGTTACTATATTTCCTGCCGCTTTTTCTGGCACTTGCGCATGTAGTGCTTTGTGCGCACATCCATTGAGCGTAAACGTTAGAGCAAGTAAGCCGATATAGCTTAAACGATAAGGGCGAGGGGCGAGTTTGATGATGGGCATTGTAATTTTCGTAAATGTCTAAACGTTTGTGAGCAAGTTTAACTCAATTGTTTTTTAAAGTAATAAGGGATTGATGCAAACTTGTGTATTTTTCAATATTTTTTGTTAGTCCGTGACACTGACGTGTAGTTCCGCCATAATGTTACATTAAGTTACATATTACTCAATAAGCATGCTTAAGCACGCATTTTTTGAGTACTCAAATAATCTATATGAATTACATTTATGACTAATTTTACAGTAGAAGCCATTGAATTAACGCGCTTATATGGCGGCAGAGCCGCAGTAAGTAATGTAAGTTTTAATTTAAGTAAAGGTGAAGTGTTAGGCTTTTTAGGGCCTAACGGCGCAGGTAAATCCACCACTATGAAAATGCTCACAGGCAACTTAGCCCCTAGCAATGGCTCAGTTAAAATTTGTGGCATTGATATGATAGAAAATCCGAAAGAAGCCAAAGCTCTTATCGGTTATCTGCCTGAAATGCGCCCTTTGTATAAAGAATTTACGGTGGATGAATATCTTACGATGGCGGCACGTTTGCATCGTGTAAGTGCCAAGCATATTAAGCCAGCGGTTGAGCGCGCTAAAGCGCGTTGCGGCTTAAGCCACATGAGTAAGCGCTTGATTGAAAACTTATCTAATGGCTATCAACAACGCGTAGGCATTGCGCAAGCCATTATTCATAGCCCCATGGTGATTATTTTAGATGAACCTACAGTTGGACTGGACCCGATTCAAATTCGTGATATTCGTGCTTTGATTCGTGAGCTTGGTCAAGAACACAGTGTCATTATTTCTACGCATATTTTGCCCGAAGTAGAAATGGTATGTGACCACGTACAAATTATTGATAAAGGCGTGCTGGTATTTAATGGCTCAATTGATGTGCTTAAAAATCAACGTGTGGGCAATAAGCTTCTAATTGGTTTAAAAAATCCACCGAGTGTGGCTGACATGCTTGGTATTGCGGGTGTGATCGAAGCTGAAATGTTGCCCAGTGGCTTAATGCGTGTGCGCTTTGCTGAAGGCGCAACGCCTGCTGAGGCTATTGTGCAAGCATCTGTACAAAATGGTTGGGGTTTACATCAAATTGCACCTGATCAAACCAGCTTGGAAGATGTATTTGTCCAACTTACTTATCAAGAGCAACCAATCGTTGCAGAATAATTAGAGGCCTTAATTTATGATTTTTAATATCGCTAGAAAAGAGCTCAAAAGTATGTTTGCCTCGCCAATGGGCTGGGTGATTTTATCGTTGTTGATGTTTGCATTTGGTACTTATTATTTAAATGGAGTAAATGATTACTTTGCAGTGATGTCTGGCTCAATGCGCCCTGCGGAGCGCACTGGGGTCACGCAATTTGTTGGGCAAACTGTTTATGGTTTTGCCTCATTTATGGTGCTATTTGCCGTACCTTTACTTTCTATGCGCTTAATCGCTGAAGAACGTCGTAGCCAAACCTTGCCTTTCTTGTTTAGTGCGCCAGCTTCGCTTACCGAAATTGTCATTGGTAAGTTCTTGGGGCTTGTGTTGTTTTTAAGCATTTTGGTGGTTTATATTGGGCTAATGCTTTCAACACTCAATATTTGGGCAGATATTGATTTTGGCTTTTTAGTGGCCAACTCGATTGGCTTGTTGTTCATGATTGCGAGTTTTTCAGCCCTTGGACTTTATTTTTCAAGCATGACGCAACAGCCTGTTGTAGCCGCCATCTTAACGTTTATTGCTTTGTTTGCATTGATGTTTTTAGATCGCTTTTTTGCAGGTGACCCAAGCAACACATTGGCAAGTTTATCACTCACCCGTCACTTTCAAACCTTTGCAAATGGTTTGATAGATAGTGCAGATATTACTTATTTTAGTTTGTTTATTGTGACATTTTTAACCTTAACAGTGCGTCGCTTAGATGCTGACCGCTTACGTGGTTAATTGGATGATTTAGCTATGAATATCAATCGTAAATTACGTTTTCAATTGTTAGTACAAAACTGGTTTTTTGTCGTATTGTTTTTAATGTTAATAGTGCTTTTAGGCTATTTGGCTAGTCAGTATCGTGTGGCAAAGGATATTACACAGGCTAACCGCAACATCCTTACGCAAGGTAGTGTGAACGTGTTAAAGCAAATGAAATCGCCTGTACATATTACAGTGTATGCTACTAAAGATGACACATCCAGTGGCGATAACTTTCGTAAAGGGATTATTGACTTTGTAGCGCGTTATCAACGTGAAAAAAAAGACATGACACTCAGCTTCATTAACCCATCTGAAGAACCAAAACTGGCGCAAGATGCAGGCGTTAAGACCGATGGTGAGGTAGTGATTGAATACAACAAGCGTGTTGAGCATATTGTGCCGCCGTTTGCAGAGCAAGAAATGACCAATCTATTAGTGCGTTTATCTCGCACCAATCAGCAAGCCGTGATGTATTTAGATGGTCATGGTGAGCGTAATTTGCTGGGGGTTAGAAACCATGATTTAGGTGAGTTTGGTAAGCAGTTAGAGAAAAAAGGCTTTAAATTTGCCAACCCAGATTTAACCGTAGCGCAAGGTGTGCCAAGCAATGGCGCAATGTTAGTAATTGCCAGCCCACAAGTGGATGTTTCTGAGATTGAGGCTAAAAAAATCAAAGCCTATTTAGAAGCAGGAGGGAACCTCTTTTGGTTGCTAGATGACGACAATTTGCGTGGCTTAAAAGACGTAGCAGATTATCTAGGCTTAGAGGTGTCTCCAGGTGTTGCGATGGACATGGCATCAGCCCAATATGGCGCAGATGCACGTGTTGCTTTTGCAAGCCTCTATGGTGAGCATCCGATTACGACTAACTTTATGTTGCGGACTTTGTTTCCAGAATCACATCAAGTTTCAGCCCAAGGCACCGATGCAAATGGTTGGAAAGTCAGTAATTTAATTGAGGTTGCGCCCAATGGCTGGTTAACATCCAAGAAATTAGCCAAAGACGCTAAACCTGTTTTTGATGAAAAAAATGATAAACGCGGCCCTATCAATATCGGCGTGGCTTTAGAGCGTGTTTATGGAAAAAAAGGGCAACGTGTTGTGGTTATGGGCAATGCCAACTTTTTATCTAACACCTTTATTACTAATGGCGGCAATTTAGATTTAGGCATCAATATGGTGAACTGGTTAGCAGGTGACGATAACTTGATTACCATTCAGCCTATGCCGCTTAAAGATATTAACGTCACCATTCCTGATACGGATGCAGGCAGACTGGTCGCATGGACTGTGTTTCATGCCTTCCAATTCTTTATTCCAATTGGCATGATGCTGGCGGGCTTTTGGTTTTGGTGGAAACGCAGAAAAGCTTAGGGTTGTAGGGAAGACGCATCTTATTTAATGCTCTGCGAGCCTTATTCTATGCGCCTTTCATGGCATCTATTTTAATTAGAGTGAACATTGCATGAAAAAACGTTGGTGGTTGAATTTAATTTTGTTGGGCTTAGTAGCAAGCTTAGTCGCATTTTTATACTTGCGTCCAAAGTCCGCAGAACTTACAAACGAGGTGTATGAGCTTTCTAGCTACAAACTTTCAGAGTTTAATGCAATCAGTGTGGAATTTCCCACGAAAGCCGCAGTGACTTTTGAAAAAAAAGCAGGTTTATGGCGGCTGACTGCGCCGTATCAAACCCGTGCGGATCAAGCTTCGGTACAACGCATATTAGCCATTGTGGCCGCAAGTAGCCCTGAAAAATTTACAAGTAATGATTTAGAAAAATTTGGGCTTAACAATCCCGCAGTTAAGCTCAAGTTGATAAGAAGCTCAGGTAATTTTGAAGAATTTTTATTTGGTGCACACAACCCGATTACAGGACAGCAATATGCCCTACATAAAAATTCAGTGTATTTGATTGAAGGCACTTATTCAGAAGCTGCCGCAACGCAAGCCATTGAAATGGTGGATAAATCGCCCTTAAACTCTACCGAAAAAGTTGCAGGTTTTGATTTCTCTCGCTTAGAGCAATGGGAAGCAAGTAAACTGAACGTTGATTTAGTCGATGGTCATTGGTCAGTTTCTATCCCCAAAGCCAAGCCCGTGCAAAATGAACTCAATGAATGGTTAGATTACAATTGGGTACATAGTTTCGCTAAATCAGTGGAGCTTTACACACCAGACCGCAAAGTCACCTACCCTTCATTTGAAGTAAAGTTAGCTGACGGCACTAAAGTCCATTTTGATAAAATTCAAGAATCCCCTGAGCTTGTTTTAGCGCGGCCTGATGAGGGATTAAAGTACAGTTTTGCTTCAGATGTTGGTTTTGTCATGCTTAACCCACCGATTAACTTGCCCAACTAAAGGCTAATTGATGCCTGAATTACCAGAGGTTGAAGTCACTAGACTGGGGCTTTTGCCTTTGTTGCAGCAAACTGTTACTAGTGTCACCATTCGCAATGGCAAGTTGCGTTGGCCAATCCCAGCGGATTTACACGATACACTTTCTCAGCAAACTTTATTGCAGCTAACGCGTCGCGCTAAATATATATTGGCGCAGTTTGAGCGTGGCGTTCTAATTTTGCATTTGGGGATGTCTGGGCGATTGCGCTTAATGGCACAATTTGAGCCTCCACAAAAACACGACCATTTAGATATTCAATTTACGAGCGGTCAAGTGTTACGTCTGCGCGATCCACGTCGCTTTGGTGCGGTGTTGTGGATAGATGGCTTAGATGCAACGCATCCGCTATTAAATACCTTAGGGCCAGAACCTTTAGGGCAAGATTTTCATGCGCACTATTTGCATCGTCAGCTTAAAAAGAAAAATGTTGCCATTAAAATCGCTTTAATGGATAGCCATGTCGTAGTGGGCATAGGGAATATTTATGCCAGTGAAGCCTTATTTAGAGCGCGAATTTCCCCACAACTCCCTGCTAAGAAGCTCTCGCTCAAACAATGTGAAGCATTGGTGCAAGAAGTTAAAACCACATTGTCGGATGCACTCATTGCAGGCGGCAGTAGCTTACGCGATTTTTTGGGGGCAGATAACAAAGCTGGATATTTTCAGCAAAGTTACTTTGTGTATGGGAGAACAGGCGAACCTTGCAGGGTATGCCACACGCCAATTATGCAAATAAAACAAGGGCAACGTTCAACATTTTATTGTCCCGTTTGTCAAAAGTGATGTGCTTTTTTACGCAATGAACGGTGTTAAAATACACGATCTAGGCAGAAAATTTTTATTTAAAGGCAAGGTATGAATGCTTATAAAGAGATTGTTGAGAATGGTTTTTGGAAGCAAAACCCAGCAGCGGTACAGCTGTTAGGTCTTTGCCCAACTTTGGCGGTGACCACCACTGCTGTTAATGGTCTAAGTTTAGGTATAGCCACAGCATTGGTTATGGCAGCGGCAAATGGTGCGGTTTCACCTGTGCGTCGCTTTGTGCCGAGTGAAATTCGCGTGCCCATATTTATTTTAGTCATTGCTTCTTTGGTCACGGTGATTGATTTATCTATCAATGCCTTTGCGCAGCCGCTACATAAAGTGTTGGGGATTTTTATTCCGCTAATTGTGGTGAATTGTATTGTTCTTGCACGCGTAGAGTCATTTGCGGCTAAAAACCCAACATTGCCCTCCATGATAGATGGCTTGATGATGGGGTTAGGCTTAAGCCTTGTGTTGGCTTTATTGGGTGCAATGCGTGAAGTCATCGGTAAAGGCACTTTATTTTCTGGGCTAGACCTCGTGTTTGGCGCAGCAGCCAAGCCATTTGTATTGACAGTGATTCCTGATTACCATGGTTTTTTATTGGCAGTATTGCCTCCAGGTGCCTTTTTAGGCTTAGGTGTGCTCATTGCAGTACGTAATTGGGTGGAAATGAAGCGAGTAGCCAGCGCAGCAGCCACGTCAACTTTAAGCACGTCTCCTATTCATTAGACACACTACGCTTTGTGAGTGCTTAAGTATGAATAGTAAGCAGCGAGTTGAGATTTTTGAACGCTTAAGTGTTGCAATCCCCAACCCTAGCACAGAGCTTAAACATACCAGTACCTTTGAGTTATTGATTGCGGTCATTTTATCAGCCCAAGCCACAGATAAAGGCGTTAATATTGCCACCGAAAAACTCTTTTGCGTGGCAAATACACCCGAAAGTATTTTGGCATTAGGCGTGCAAGGTTTAGAGTCTTATATCAACAGTATTGGGTTGTATCATGCCAAGGCTAAAAATATCTTAGCGACATGCCAAATGTTAATCGCACAACATCAGTCGCAAGTACCACGCACACGTGTTGCGTTAGAAGCTTTGCCTGGTGTGGGGCGAAAAACAGCGAATGTCATCTTAAATACTGCGTTTGGTGAACCTACCATTGCTGTGGACACGCACTTGTTTAGATTAGGCAATCGCATAGGCTTGGCTAAAGGCAAAAATGTGCTAGAAGTTGAGAAAAAATACCTTAAATCAATTCCAGTGACATTTCTTAAAGATGCCCATCACTTGCTTATTTTGCATGGGCGATATGTGTGCACCGCCCGCAAACCCAAGTGTTTGCAATGTTGTATTGAAGATTTATGTGAATATTCGGCTAAAGAGTACACTTAAAATTAAATATGATTAAAGTTGCTACCAGTATTGTCACAGGCAAAGAAGCCTCCCCCGCATTAGCGAGTAAAGCCGTCATCAATGCGATGCATAAAGCAGAAATCACCATGGCAAATAGCGTGTTGATTTTTCTATCTTCCGAGTTTGCCGCTAATCCACAACCTGCCATTAAAGCAGCAGCTCAAGCCGCAAACTGTACACAAGTAATGGGTTGCTCTGCCATCGGGGTTTTTACTGAAGATGATTGGGTATTAGATGCCCCTGCGGTTGCGGTCATGGTGTTTGGCGGCAATGTTGCATTAAAACCCGCAATGCTTAATACACAGCAACAAGCCTTACTTACGCTCTCTGCACCCAATGCGATAAACAGTACTTGGCTTAACGATAAGCATAGTCGTTATGGTGGGGTTTCGGGTGATGCGATTGGGCAAGGTCAGTTTTCTGTATGGAAAAACGCCAAAGGCGAAACTACAGGCTTTGTTGATGCTTTTATTGATGGCGTGCAAATAGCAACACAAGCCTCGCATGGCTTACTGCTGATAACGCAGGCGCAACTGATTCAACAAACTGAAGGCTTTAACCTAATTGCATTTGCACACCAACAAAAGCCAATATTCAGCTTACAAAAAGCATGGAAAGCGCATACTAAAAGCATACAAGCTGTACCATTACATTTAATTATTGTGGTTTATGGCGACAGTGTTGAAGCTATTCAACAAGGACAATACCAGCAAACCATGGTTGTGAGCATAGACGAGGTTAGTGGTAGCATTACTCTAGCTAAACCGTTAAAGGCAGGACAATTTATTTGCTGGGCATTACGCGATAGCACGGTTGCACAAGCTGATATGTTACTCATGACACAAACACTCTCACAACGCTTAAACCATGCACCACACTTTGGCTTGCTGTTTTCTTGTTTAGCCCGAGGACCTTATCTTTATGATGGCTTAGATAGAGATTGGATGCTGGTTAAACAACAGTTTTGCCAAATGCCTTTGTTAGGGTTTTACGGTAATGGCGAAGTGGCAGAAATCGCGGGTAAAAATCAACTATTACCTTATTCGGCGGTATTGTCTTTAGCCTATTAAACCCACTTAATCAGCTAAGATACCTTCAGCTCTAGCAAAGTTAAACAACTCCTGCTGAGAGGTAATATTGAGCTTTTGTCTGATTCTAGTTTGTAAGTTAGCCACAGACTTGTTAGAAATATTCAGTTCACTGGCAATCTGTGCAAGTGGGTTTCCAAGTGCTAACCGTCTAAACACCTCAAACTCGCGCGAGGTCAGCAAGGTAGATAAGCTGGGTTGTTTGAACAGATACTGTTGTGTGACCTGATTCGCAATCAGGGGACTGATAAAACGCTTGCCTTTTAAAATTTGTTTACTGGCCTCTAAAATTAAAGCCGGGTCATCGGTCTTCGCCACATAACCTTGAACCCCTGCTTGAAAAGCACGAGAAACATGTACGGGGTCTTCGAACATGCTGTAAATTAAAATGCGTACTTGCTGGTTGCGAGCAATCATTTTTCTCGCCACTTCAAGCCCGCCAGAGCCTGGCATGTTTAAATCTAATACGATTAAATCGGTTACATTTTTTTGCCAAAGCATATAGGCACTCTCACCTGAGTCTGCTTCAGCCACCACCTCATAACCTGCGCTCTCAAACAAACTACGCACACCTTGACGTATCACTTTATGGTCATCTGCAATGAGTACTTTATAAGCGGCCATTAATCACTCACTTTTATTGGTAAAGAAATATCAATCTGTAATCCCTTTTGGGGGCTAGAAGATAATTTTAAATTCCCATGCAATGCCCTCACTCTTTCACGCACACCAAGCAAACCAAACCCTGCGCTAGGTTGAGATAAATCCATACCCATTCCGTTGTCTAGCACGCTCAAACTCAAATGCGGCGTTTGCTTAGAGATATCCATGTTAATGCTCACCTGTGTAGCATTAGCGTGTTTTGCAACATTAGTTAATGCCTCTTGAATCATGCGATATGCAGCAATTTTTAAGGTGCTATCCACCCAATGAATATGCGACAACGCAAATGGGCTAATCATAAAATGACACTCAAGGTTGGGATGGTCTATCTGCCAGCTATTGCACAAACATTCAACCGCATCAGCCAAGTGATGTTCTTCTAAAGTGGTGGCATGTAAGTTTTCTAGTAAGTGTTTGATAGCATTTTGAATATGCGCCACATGCTGCATAATTCTTTGTGCATAAGGCAACGTTAAAGCATTATCCTGAGAAACCAATACATGCGCACTCAGGTGGATAGCCGTTAAATACTGCCCCATTTCATCATGCATTTCATGCGCAATACGCTTACGCTCATCTTCTTGAGCGGTATGTAAATGTTGCGTTAAGGTTCTATTTTCATGCAACATGTTCAATACTGCAACTTCAGCCGATTGGCGTTGTTTAAGTTCACACTTCCAATCTAGCACCCTGCGGTATGAATACCAGCACGCCATGCAAGCTGCGGTAAATAGCCCTAACAATAATTCATCAAACTGAAAAAACTCATGTCGTTGTATAAAAACACCAATACCCTCAGCCCAATTTGCAAGCACCGCAGAAAAATACACAAATAAAGTGACGAACATCGCTAAAATAAAATCATTTTTAGCGAGACGCCTTAAATATAAAGCTTTGCATCGGTTAAATAAATTACGCATGAATTCGTATTAAGGTTTCGTTAGCACTCAAAGTAATCGTATGCTAAGGCATTTTTACAATAAAACTTAGTATTGCAGCCAAAGTTAGGAAAAATTCCTAATGCTATTGATGAGCCTATTCACCAGCCAACAAGAAAAAATCTCTTTAAGATGCGCTTCATGTTCATTACGCAACACTTGTTTAATTTCTCCATATTAAACAAATGCATGAGTTTTGTGCCTCTTTTGTAAGGCGTGATGAACCTAGGTTGTGAATTTAAGATTCCCCCGTCTTAAAAACTACCGAAAAAAATAAAATAAGTTTTTTTAATTGAAATTAAAATCAGGAGATTTTTATGTTATCAAACGTTAAACAATTTTTGCAAGACGAAGAAGGTCAATCAATGGTTGAGTACGGTGTTGTTTTAGGTGCAGTTGCAGCCGTTGCATACATTGCAGCAGTTCAACTAGG